>JAYTFP010000141.1:0-3716 GCA_043734285.1 Acidimicrobiaceae bacterium | reverse complement strand
ACGGTGATGGCTCCTTGTGGGTCTGTGGAAGGAACCACAGGGTCCATCACCGCCCACCCCAACGGGTGGAACTGTCAACTCAACCCTCGGACAGGAAGGCCTAGGAGCGTGCGCCGACGGGCGGCACGATCCATCAAGAGAGCGCCCTGTCGCGGAGCGACGCCTATGGTTGGACGAGTGGGCGAGCACGAGAACCATCTCTTCTACAAGCCCGAAGAAGAGGGTCTCGGCGATCTGTCGGTCGATCGCATCCTGACGGTCCCGAATCTCATCACGACGGTGCGGCTGGCCTGTGTGCCGGTGTTCCTCGTCGTGCTGTTCGGCCACGACAGTCGCGGCTGGGCGGGCTTCATCCTCGGCGCCTTGTCGTCGACCGACTGGGTCGACGGTCAGATCGCTCGCCGCTTCAACCAGTCGTCGAACTTCGGCAAGATGTTCGACCCGACCGTCGACCGCGTGGTGATGGTCGCGGCGCTCGTGTCGATCCTCGTCTATGGCCACACCGCGAACGACATCTACTGGATCGTGCCGATGTGGTTCGCCTGGGTGGTGCTCCTCCGCGAGGTGATCGTCTCGTCGTGGGTGGTCACCATCACCGCGTTGGGCGCGAAGCGCATGGACGTCACGTGGTGGGGCAAGGTCGGCAGCTGGGGCAACATGGCGGCTTTCCCGTCGTTTTTGCTGGCGAGCGAGCACCAGTTCAGCCACACCGTTCGCCTGCTGTGGATCGCGTTCGCGTGGGTCAACCTCGTGCCAGGCCTCATCTTCTCGACGCTCGCAGCGGGGCAATACCTCGTGCGGGGGCGCGACGCGTTGAGCGAGGGTCGCCGGGAACGGGCACTCATCGAGGCGACCATCAATCCCTAAGGCGACGTCGTCGCGATGCCGATGAGAACTCGTGTCGAACTCATGGTCGAGACGAACGCCGTCGTGCGTCGTAGCGCTCGTGTCGCTGGCCGTCTCTGCCGTGGTCCTGCCGACCACACCGGTCGCTGCTGCTGCCGTGACGACCGAACCGACTGTGCGACTCGTCGTGTCGCACGACCGGTCGACCTCGGGAGGCGACCTCGTCGACGCCATCTCGGACGACGTCGCCGCGTCGCACCCGCGTGACGTGCCCGAACTCGCGACCTCGACCCTCGACGTGCCGGTGTCGGAGGCATCGACCGCCGTCGCGGATCTGAACGGCGTGGACGGCGTGACCTCGGTGCACGTCGACCATCGCGCAACCATGTCGACCGGAGTCGTGCCGAACGATCCGCTCTGGTCGAGCCAGTCGACGCTCGTCTCGATGGGAGTGCCCGACGCGTGGACCCAGAGCACCGGCTCGGCGAGCGCGGTCATCGCGGTGATCGACACCGGCGTCGACCCGACCCCAGACCTGGGCTCGCGACTCATGGCCGGCTACGACATCGTCCACAGCGACTCGAACCCCGCCGACGACAACGGCCACGGCTCGGACGTCGCGTCGATCATCGCCGCCGGAGGCAACGACGGCGCGACGATGGCCGGTGTCTGCTGGACCTGCCGGGTGCTGCCCGTCAAGGTCCTCGACTCGAACGGATCGGGCTACATGTCCGATGTCGCGAGCGGCATCGTCTGGGCGACGAATCAGGGTGCGACCGTCATCAACCTCAGCCTCGGCAGCCCCAGCGCGGACATCTCGGTCAGCAACGCCGTCAATTACGCGGTCGCCCATGACGTCGTGGTGCTCGCCGCGGCTGGCAACGACGGCTCGACGAACCACAGCTATCCGGGAGCCGACGACAACGTCGTAGCGGTCGCGGCGCACGATCCGTCGGGCGCGCTCTACTCGTGGTCACAGCGCGGCTCGAGTTGGGTCGATGTGTCGGCCCCCGGTTGCAACGTCGCCGACGGCGGCGGTTCGCCCGGAACGTTCTGCGGCACCTCGTCCGCCACGCCGATGGCGGCCGGCGCCGTCGGGCTTCTCCGTTCCTACAACCCCTCGGCGAACCGCGGCGCGGTCATCAACGCGTTGACGTCCACCGCCACGGCGCTCGCGACAGCCGGCCAGGTCGCATCCGGTCGCATCAACGCGGCCGCGGCGATGAACGCGATGCCACCGCCTCCCGGTATCAGCAGCACACCGCCGCCGACCGACGTCGATGGCCCGACCGTCTCGATCGACTCGCCGAGCGACCTCCGCAGCGGAGTGGTGTCGACCATCGTCCACGCCTCCGACCCGAGCGGTGTCTCGGTGGTCGCCCTGTCGACCGGCTCGACGGTGCTGGGCACCGGATGGATCGGTCCCGATGGAGCGAGCGTCATCCAGTGGGACTCCTCGGCGTACGGCGACAGCACTGTCGCACTGACGGTCGGTGCCGTCGACAGCGTTGGCAATCACTCGACGGCCACCGGGTCGGTGACCGTCGACAACGCGGCTCCCAAGGTGGGGCTGTGGTCGACGTCGAACGGCCAAACGGTGACGGGTGCCTTCGGCGTTGCCGTCGGCGCGACCGACGGGAACGGCGCGAAGGTCACGCTCGTCGTCGCGAATGGCCGGTGGGTCGCGGGATTCGCCGGCAACTCACTGCGCACGGTGGTCGTGACGCCGTGGACCAACGGACCGTTACTGGTCGTGGCGGTGACCGTGGACCAGAGCGGGCACGTCGCGTTCTCGAACGCGATCTCAGTGAAGGTACGGCTCAAGAGTCGGTCGCGCGGACGTCACTGACCTGCGGGCGACTGGGCGGTAGCGTCCTCGACGGGTCGGCGATCAGCGACCGACCGACCGGGAGGACGCATCCGTGAAGGCAGTCATCATGGCCGGCGGCGAGGGCACACGGCTCCGGCCGCTCACCTCGAACGCGCCGAAGCCGATGATGCCGCTGGTCAACCGCCCGATGATGGAGCACATCGTCGAGCTCCTGGCGTCGCACGGGTTCGAGGAGATTGTCGTGACCGTCGCCTTCATGGCCAACGCGATCCGCAACTACTTCGGCGACGGATCCGAGTTCGGCGTACGCATGGTCTACGCATCCGAAGACACTCCGCTCGGTACCGCTGGGTCGGTCCGCAACGCGATGGATGAACTCGACGAAACGTTCCTGGTGATCTCGGGTGACGTGCTGACCGACATCGACCTCACCTCGATCGTCGAGCAGCACCGGGCGACCGCGGCCATCGCGACGATCGGGCTCGCATCCGTCGAGAACCCGCTCGAGTTCGGGATCGTGATCTGCCGCGACGACGGCTCGATCGAGAGGTTCCTCGAGAAACCGACGTGGGGCGAGGTGTTCACCGACCGGATCAACACGGGCATCTACGTCCTCGAACCGGCGATCTTCGACTGGATCTCGCCGGGTGTGGCGGTCGACTTCTCATCTGACGTGTTCCCCGCGATCCTCGATGCGGGTCACCGCATCACCGGCGCGAATGCGAGCGGCTACTGGGAGGACGTCGGCACGCTCGAGTCGTACGTCGGCGTGCACAAGGACATCCTCGACGGCAAGGTGTCGATCCGCATCGACGGATTCGAGTTGTCCGACGGTGTCTGGCTCGGCGAAGGCGCCGAGGTGAGTCCCGACGCTCGGATCGTCGGCCCCGCGGTGATCGGCGCGAACTGCACCATCGACGCCGGGGCGCACATCGCCGAATACGTCGTGCTCGGTACCGGCGTCCGCGTGGGTGCCGAAACGGTGCTCGAACGCACGGTCGTTCACGAGAACGCCTACCTCGGAGAGTCCGTGAAGCTG
>JAYTFP010000140.1:0-11799 GCA_043734285.1 Acidimicrobiaceae bacterium | reverse complement strand
TCCCGTAGCGCCGGGTACTGCGAGCCGTACGACGGGAGGTGGCGCTGTACCGAGTCCCACCCGTGGGTCGTGAGCACGACGAGCGCGCCAGGCCGGGTGATGTCCGCGATCCGCGCCGTGATGGCCTCGACGGCTGGACGGGGCAGGTTCGTCAGCACGGTGAGCGCGACGACGAGGCCGAACGGCTCGGGGAAGGTCGTGCCCGGTCCGGTGATCGATCCGCATCCCTCGACGCCGAACGCCGCGCGGCAGAACGCCACGGCCGCTTCGTCGGTGTCGCACACCCAGATCCTCGAGGCCGTGACGTGGTCGACGAGGTGCCGCACGAAGCGGCCGTAACCCGATCCGATGTCGATCACCGGCGTTGCCGCCGGCCAGGCCAAGTGCCGCTCGATGTGGCCCAGCATCTGTGTGGCGACAGCGTTGTAGTGGGCGACCGGTCCCGCGCCACGCGAGGCGAGCATCAGATCGTTGAAGTGCACCGGCCCCGAAATCCCAGCGACGCGACGCGAGCCGGCCAGGGCGCCGAGCCGCAGACGAACGTCGCGGGCACGACGCCACAAGGCCGGACGGGAACGAAGCCGCTCTCGCAGCTGTTGGCTCAACACGACGATTTGTTACTATGGCGGTAGGAGAAATTCCCCACGGCCTTCTCTGCCACTTCGGGAGCACCCATGACGAGCATCGATCTCGACCTCAGTAAGTACCAGCTGGGCTGGAGCGACGCCGAAGACTACGTCTTCAAGCCGCGGCGGGGCATCGACGAGGCCATGGTCCGAGAGATGTCCTCGATGAAGGGCGAGCCCGACTGGATGCGCGACTTCCGGCTGCGCTCCTACAAGTACTTCCAGAAGCGCCCGATGCCCAACTGGGGCGGCGACATGTCCGAGATCTACTTCGACGACATCTTCTATTACATCAAGCCGACCGGCGGGGTCGTCGACTCGTGGGACGACCTACCCGACGCGATCAAGAACACCTACGAGAAGCTCGGCATCCCCGAGGCCGAACGCAAGTACCTCGCGGGCGTGACCGCGCAGTACGAGTCGGAAGTCGTCTTCCACCGCAACCGCGAAGACCTCGAGCGTATGGGCGTGATCTTCTGCGACATGGACACCGCGCTGAAGGACTACCCCGAGCTCGTCAAGCAGTACTTCGGCACGGTCATCCCGCGCAACGACAACAAGTTCGCGTCGCTCAACTCGGCCGTGTGGTCGGGTGGCTCGTTCATCTACGTGCCGCCGGGTGTCGAGGTCGACCAGCCGCTGCAGGCGTACTTCCGCATCAACGCCGAGAACATGGGCCAGTTCGAGCGCACGCTGATCATCGCGGACGAGGGTTCGAAGGTGCACTACATCGAGGGCTGCTCGGCGCCGGTGTACACCTCTGACTCGCTGCACTCGGCCGTCGTCGAGATCATCGTGAAGCCCTCGGCACGCGTGACCTACACGACCATCCAGAACTGGTCGAACAACGTGTTCAACCTGGTCACCAAGCGCGCCCGGGTCGAGGCCGAGGGCCACATGGAGTGGATCGACGGCAACATCGGCAGTCGCCTGACGATGAAGTACCCGAGCGTCGTGATGGTCGGGCCGAAGGCATCGGGCGAGGTGCTCTCGGTGGCCTACGCAGGCGCCGGCCAGCATCAGGACACGGGCTCGAAGATGATCCACGCCGCGCCTGAGACGACGTCGAAGATCGTGTCGAAGTCGATCTCGAAAGACGGCGGCCGCACGTCGTACCGCGGGCTGGTGCACGTCGAGCCCGACGCCTACGGCTGCAAGTCACACGTCCAGTGCGACGCCCTGATCCTCGACGACGAGTCGATCTCCGACACCTACCCCTACATGGAGGTGGGCTCGAAAGACGCGGTCATCGGCCACGAGGCGACGGTCTCGAAGGTCGCCGACGAGCAGCTCTTCTACCTGATGAGCCGCGGCCTGAGCGAGGAGCGGGCCATGTCGATGGTGGTCAACGGGTTCATCGAGCCCGTCACCCGCACGCTGCCGATGGAGTACGCGGTCGAGTGGTCGCGTCTCATCGAGCTGCAGATGGAAGGCAGTGTCGGCTGACCCAGTGGGTCAGGCGGCGGTCAGTACGTCCGCGGTCCTGATGACCAGGTCGCGCGGACCGGGCGCCAGCAGTCGGTAGGCGTTCTCGTTGCCGGTGGGCAACAGAATGCCGACGCGCAGTTCGAGCGGCTTGTTCGCGTCCTCGACGCGGATCGATTCGCTGACCGAACGGATGAGGCGATTCGCGACCATCTTGGCCACATCGAGGTTGCCGACTTCTTCCGCGATGATGACGAACTCGTCGCCACCGAGGTGGGCGAGCGTGTCGTGCAGTCGCAGCACCCGGTTCATGCGTGCCGCGGCGATCCAACGCATCTCCTCGACCGCACCGTGACCGTGCTGGAACCCGACCTCGTCCAGCCCCTCGATCTCACAGAAGAGCAGCGCGAACGGAACGTGCACGTCGGCGGCGCGACGCAGCGACGATGCCAGCAGGAACTCGAGGGTCGAGCGGCTCGGCAGTCCGGCCAGGGTGCCCTCCGACGCTCGCCGCGCCATGTCGAACTTCTTCTCGATGAGGCTGCGCAGTGGTTGCACGAGATGCGTGCGGTCCTCGAAGACGAGGAGGGCCCGGGGGATCCCGTCCCAACTGTCGGTCATCGACATCGAGACGGAGAGGTCGCGGCGGGTCTCCTTGCCTTCGTCGATGACCAGGTCGACCTGACGGAGGGCGTCGCCGTGCGACAGCCTGCCGAGGGCGCCGCGCACGGCCTCGCTGGCCTGGAGCCCGAGGACGTCGAGCACCTCGCGTTCGACCACGTCAGAGGGCGAGGTGTCGAACAGTGCGGCGAACGGCGCGTTGCCCCAGACGATGGTCGCGGACGAGTCGACGAGGCACAGCGCGACCCCGGCCGCGCTGAGCGCGAGCCATACTCCGTCGCCCCCGTTGGGGGTCGCGTCAGCGTCCGTGCTGTTTCGCATCACAGTCCTATCGGCCGGGATGCCCTGGGAGTTGAACTCCCGGTTCGGCATACTGTGGCCATGCCGATGAGGGAAGAGTGCAAGTTCTTCGAGAGCCGCAGCTATCCGAACGGCGAAACGGTCCGGAAGTGCGACCTCGACCTGGCGCCCGAGGCCCCGTGGCGCTGTCCTGACAACTGCGCCGCCTATCAGCCCCGTCTGGCCGACGTGAACTGGGCCCACGGGTCGCTGGTGGTCTCCCCGACGCCCCCCGAGCCGACCTCGCTCGGCACCGATTCGTCGATCGGCGACCTGCTCGACGAGGCCGAGGACATCGTCAACGCGGCAGCTCCCCGGATCATGGACGAGGTGGAACGCTCACGGCCCCCGGCCCATTTCGGGTCGGCCGAGCCACGGGGTTGGCGCAAGTTCTTCCGCAAGCGTGGCTGAGCGCCCTCGTCTTCGCGATGGGTCGGAGGTCGCTGCCTGGCTCTTCAAGGCCAATCCCGAGGTCTGGGACGTGCTGGGGGCCCTCGAGCAGCGTGTCGGCATCGACACGTGGCGGATGGCCCCCAGCTATCGGGTCGACCTCGTCGCGCCCGGCCAGCGCTGCGCGCTCTGGGTGACCGGCGCGGCGTCGGCGGCACATGTGTCGGGTGTCTGGGCGCTGGGGCGCATCACCGGCGAGCCGTTCCTCGACACGGGTGACCCGGCCGACACGGCATGGCGCGACCTGTCGGCGGCCCGCCAGGTGCGTCCCTACGTCGCCGTCGACCTCACCGTGCTCGACGAGCCGGTCGACCGCCGCGTGCTGCGCGACGATCCGCGTTTCGCCGGCGCCGAGATCCTGCGACGACCGCGCATGGGCAGCCCGATCGCTCTGTCACCGGGGGAGTGGGACGCGCTCGTCGACCACGCCTCATTCGCGGACGGGTAGCGCTCAGGGCAGGGCCACCACGCTGATGGAGGGATAGGGAGCCGCGAGCCGGCCGATGTCATCGGGGTCACCGGTCACGATGATGGCCCGCCCGCCCTCGAGCGCGGTCGCGACGACGTGGGCATCTGCGAGATGCTCGGAACCTGCGCCGGCCGCCGCAAGCACCCCACCGACGAGTCGAGCGAGGGGTCGGTCGGTGTCGCGGCACATCGGCGCAGCGACCGATCGAGCAAGACACGAGTCGACCATGGCCAGCCGGCCCGGACGGTAGAGCTCGGCGAGGACGACGGTGGGGACGACGACATCGCTGCCGGCAGCGAGAGCCGCGTCGACGATGAGATTCACCTCTCGCCCACGAACGGTCGGAGGACCGGCGATCGCATTGAAAGCCTCGGCATCGAGGACGAGCCGGCTCACGACAGCATCTGCTTGTAGCGCTCGATGGCCTCGAGGTCTTCTGGCGAGTCGAGCGGTCCGTACTTGCCTTCGAGCTCGCGAAGTAGCTGACGAAGCCCCTCCTGGTGCTCGCGACGTTCGAACTCGGCGCGCAGCGCCTCGTTGATCTGCGTGGACAACGCGCCGTCGCGTTCGAAGGCGGCGACGATGTCGGCATCGAGCGTCAGTGACACCTTCTTCTTCGGGACGAGGTCGGTCATACTTATATCGTACCTTCATCCGACTCGACACGGCCCACGGATCGCTCATGCGCGTCGCTTCCTCCCGGTCGGTCGTGGCTCGAAGCCGCTCGCGTAGCGATCGTCGAATGGGTCGTTGACCGCGATGCTTCGATACTTGCGAAAGTCGCGGTCGCGGCTCCAGATCGAGTCGATGCCGTGTTCGATCATCAACGCGACGAGGTGAGCGTCGGGGACGCCGTTGCCCTTCGATGGCACGTCCGCGACGAGCTCTCGGTAGGCGTCCCAGAACCGCTCGCCCTCACCGGCGGTCCGCACATGCGGTCGCCCGAGAAACGCATCCAGGTTCGACACAGCGTCATTGTGCGAGAGCGGCTTGGCGAAGATTGCGGGATGCGTGGCGATGCGGAGGTAACCCATCACCACGGGCCACAGCATGACGACGAGGTCGGGACCGTCGGCAAGGTGAGCGATCAGCGACATTGCGCGGTCGTGCTCGGGCGCCTCGGCGTTCGAGGCGTACAGCAGCACGTTGACGTCGAGGGTCTGACTCACGCGGACGTGTCACTCACCGTCGAGCACCGCCCACATCGCATCGCGATCGTCGATGTCGACCTTGGCGCCCATCGGCCGGCTCACCCACTCGAAGCTCAGGTCGGGCGCGGGGTCAGAGGCGAGTGCCTGCGCCAGCAACTCGGACACGATCACGCCGAGTGCTTTGTGTTCGCGGTCGCGTCGGGCCTTCAGCTCGCGGAGCACTCCATCGTCGATGTCGATCGTGGTGCGGGGCATACATCTGATGCTAGCAGCTTCCGCATCAGATGCCTGCCGTCGTCTGGTCAGCCCGTTGTGGGGGCGTTCACCCCACCGAAACATGCCGGATACATGATCCGCCGATACTCAGCGGATCGAACGTGGAACCTCTCCTCTTGGATCCGGCACCGCCGGTGGAATCGGCGCGCTGGCGCCGTGGGACGGCTACGACGCGAGCCGGTTCTGGGATGAGATGCTCCGACCCGACGGCTCGCCCCGCGATGCCAGCGACGGCGTGCTGCGCTACCTGTAGGCGCTCGGCCCCGGACTGCACGAGCGTCAGCAGGCCGCCGAGCTCGCGGTGCGGTCGATGGGCATCTCGTTCACCGTGTACTCCGAGGCCGGCAACATCGACCGCGCCTGGCCCTTCGATGTCATCCCGCGGGTCATCTCGACCGGCGAGTGGTCGGGGCTGACCGACGGCCGGATTCAGCGTCTGCTGGCGCTGAACATGTTCGTCGACGACGACACGCCGGCGCGACTCGTCTCGGTCTACGCACCCGGGCTGTCGCCGATGGACTTCCACGCGGTCGTCGAGGCCCACGTCGACGGGTCGTGGTGGGTCAGCGACGCGACCGGCCTGGCGCCACGCACGGCGATGAGCCGGATCGCGACCGGCCGCGATTCGGCCGACACGGCCTTCTTGACGATCGCGGGCGACACGGTTGGGCTGAACTGGCTGGAGGTCACCGCCTACACCGACGCGATGCTGCCGGCCGACGACCGCACGAAAGCCCGCACGCCTGTAGTGAGCGCCTGGCTGACCGTGGCGGACTGATTTCGGCGCCGGAGGGCACCCGGGTAGGATTTCCCCTACACGCGTGAGAGAAATTGCACTCGCCGCTCCGCCCCGTCTCCCGAGGACACCCGCCACCGTGGCTGCCCAGGCCTTCCGCCCCGACATCTCCAGCGCACTCGCGGGGCCCGAATGGCTCCGCCGACTCAGAGCCGACGCGGCCCGACGATTCGACGAGGCCGAACTCCCGACGACCGACCTCGAGGAGTGGCGCTACAGCCGCATCGACGATCTCGACCTCGACGCCTTCGCACCCGCCGCGCTGGGTGACACGGCGTCCGACCTGCCGACCGAACTCGCCGCCACGGTCCACAGCATCGGTGCCAGCGCCGGTCGTGTGGTCGCAGTCGACGGCCACATCGTCTCGATCGAACTCGATCGTGCGGTCGCGGCGCTCGGTGTGCACTTCGGTCGGCTCGCCGACCTCGACGCGGCGCCGATCGTTGCGGGCGCTGGCGTCGTGGTCGATCCCTTCGACGACCTCAACCTCGCGTTCTCGAGCGACCCCGTGGCGCTGGTCGTGCCACGCGGCGTCGTCGTCGACCTGCCGTTCGTGGTCGTCAGCGCGGTACATGCCGGCGGGCGGGCGTCGTTCCCACATCTCGTGGTCGTCGCCCGCGAGAACTCGCAGTGCCGCGTCGTCGAACTCTCGGGTTCGGCCGACGTGGCCGCGCTCGTCGTGCCGCGCACGATCGTCCACGTCGAGCAGGCGGCCCGCGTCGCTCTGGTGTCGGTGCAGCAACTCGGCGCCGAGGTCACTCAGCTCGGCGGGCTGTTGGCGACCGTCGGTCAGTCGGCCCAGCTCGACGCGGTCCACTCGGCGATGGGCGGCGGCTACGCACGCATGCGGTCCGACTGCGTGCTGGCCGGTCGAGGCGGCACCGGCAATCTGTCGGCGCTCTACTTCGGCAAGGGCGACCAGATGCACGACCTGCGCACGTTCCAGACCCACGACGCGCCCGACACCACGTCGAACCTGCTGTTCAAGGGCGTCGTGGACGATCGTGCTCGGTCGGTCTACACCGGGCTGATCCGCGTCGGTCACGAGGCGCGCGGCACCAATGCCAACCAGACCAATCGGAACATCAAGCTGTCCGAAGAGGCCTGGGCCGAGTCGGTGCCGAATCTCGAGATCCACCAGAACGACGTGCGCTGCTCGCACGCCTCCGCGGTCGGGCCCATCGACGCGGACCAGCGCTTCTACCTCGAGAGTCGCGGAGTTCCGCCCGAGGTGGCCGAGCGTCTCGTGGTCGCTGGTTTCTTCGAAGAGGTGATCGACGAGCTCGCGGACTCAGGGCTCGCCGCGTCGATCCGGGGTCAGGTCGCGAACAAGCTCGACACCGCGGCCGAGGTGTCGTCATGAGCGCCGTCGCCGTAGGCGTGTGCCGACTCGACGACCTCGCCGACGGTGAGATCCGCCGTGTCGAGGTGGGCGGGCTCGAGATCGCGCTGATCCGCGTCGGCGACGGCGTGTACGCCTTGGGCGACCGCTGCTCGCACCAGAACGTGTCGCTCTCCGAGGGCGAGCTGGATCTCGATGACATGGTGCTCGAGTGTCCCAAGCACGGCGCCGCGTTCTCGCTCGAGACCGGCGATGCGATGTCGCTGCCCGCGTTGAAGGGCGTGCCCGTCTACGAGGTCACCGTCGACGACGGCGAGGTGAAGGTGGTGATGCCATGAGCGCCCCGACGAACCGCAGCACGTTGGTCATCGACGATCTGCGCGCCGAGGTCGATGGTCGTGCGATCCTCGAGGGAGTGTCGCTCGTGGTTCGCAGCGGCGAGGTCCACGCGATCATGGGTCCGAACGGCTCGGGCAAGTCGACGTTGTCGCATGTGCTGATGGGTCGACCCGGCTACACGGTCACCGGCGGTTCGGTGACGCTCGACGGGGTCGAGTTGCTCGGCCTCGAGCCGCACGAACGCGCGCAGGCGGGACTCTTCCTCGCGATGCAGTATCCGACCGAGGTGCCGGGCGTCTCGCTCGATTCGATCGTCGCGGAGGCGTTCACCGCGTCGGGCCGCGACCCCGAGGCGGCGCGGGCGCTGGTACGAGCCGAGGCGGCACTGGTCGGTTTCGACGACGAGTTCCTCGACCGTTCGGTCAACGTCGACTTCTCGGGCGGCGAGAAGAAGCGCAACGAGACGGTGCAGCTGGGCGTGTTGCGTCCCCGCTTCGCCATCCTCGACGAGATCGACTCCGGCCTCGACGTCGACGCGTTGCGCCAGGTGTCGCGACGCATCGAAGACGCGACGAGCGAGTGGGGCCTCGGCGTCATCGCCGTCACCCACTACAACCGTCTGCTCGAAGAGCTGCACGCGGATGTGGTGCACATCTTCGCGAAGGGTCGGATCCTCGAGTCGGGCGGTCCCGAGATCGCGACGCGGCTCGAGGAGACGGGCTACGCCGCGTGGGCCGACGACACCGAGGCCGAGGCCGCGTCGAAGGCGAAGACCGAGCCCCGCTTCGCCGGCGACATCGATCCGTTCGCCGACCCGCTTGCCTGATTCACTCTCCCGAATCGGGCTCGCCTCAGCGCGTGATCACGAGATCGCGGCCGCGGTGCTTGGCCTCGTAGAGACCCTTGTCGGCGCGCTTGAGCGCGTCGCCAGGCTGCTCGGTGTCGACGTGACACTCGGTGACACCGCAGCTGATCGTCAACTGGATCGTGTGGTCCATCGTGAAGACCTTGGTCGACGCGACCTGCGCTCGGATGCGCTCGGCGAGCTCGCGGGCCGCGGTGGCATCGGTCTCGGGCATCATCACCGCGAACTCCTCGCCGCCGATGCGGGCCAGCGCGTCGGTGTTGCGGACGGTCTGTGACAGCACTCGGGCAAGCATGCAGAGCACCTCGTCGCCGCAGCCGTGGCCGTACGTGTCGTTGATCTGCTTGAAGTGGTCCGCGTCGAGGATCATCACCGACAGCGGGCGCCTCGTACGGCGGGCGCGAGCGAACTCGCGGTCGAACTCGGTGAACAGCCAGCGGCGGTTGTTGAGCGCGGTGAGCGGATCGAGATGGGCCTGATTGCGGAGCTCGTTCTCGAGGTCCTGGGCCCGCTGGAACGCCTTCTGCAGGCGATCGGAGTACTCCGTCACGATCGTGAGCGTCACGAACTCCTCGCGCCGGATCTGTTCGAGCTGACGGTTGAAGTAGACCGCGCACGCGAACGTGACCGTCACGGTGAGCAGCTCGAGGGCCTGGTCGACGTGGATCAATCCGCCCGACTTCATGCGGATGAGTTCGAAGCAGATGCACGATGCCGCGGTGAGCGGAGCGAGCAGTACGACCCGGTTGGGCGCCATCAGATGGAACGCGACGATGATGAGGCAGAAGGTCGCCGTCTCGGCGTGCAATGTCGACGGCCGCATCGCGAGGATCAGCAGGAAGCCGGCGAGCACGATGCCCTCGAGCAGTACCCAACGCGCGTGGTCGAACGACTCGTCCATGCCGCGGGAGCGCGACCGCGTCGACCATCCGTAGGCCACGAGCGGCGCCGTCGTGGCGATGCGCACGAGCGCGATCACGAACGCGTGAGAGGTCCAGTTGCCCGACCACAGGTCGATGCACAGCCCCGGGATCATCAGCAGCAGGCCGCCGACCAGTGCGGTCCGCGATGCCCGTAGCTGCGTGTCGTGGTGACCCTTCTCCTCGAACTCGTGCTCGAGCACCGCGTCGACGAATTGACCGCTGAGCGGTTTCAGCTCGAAGCGGCGTTCTTCCTCATCGACATCGCGGTGGATGACAGGCAGCGAGATCATCGCTCGTTCTGTCGGCCCGTCGGCGGGCCCGCTTTATGTTCGCGACGCCGTACTACTGATTCGGGTCGTTCGGCCCCCCTCGCGGATGGAGGATGTAGAAGGTCGACATGGTGGTATCGCCCCCTTCGACCGTGATCTTGAGGTCGTGGGGTCCGGGGGCGGGGGCGAGGAACGGCCCGATGCACAAGGCCAACGGCACGAACGTGCTCTCGCCCGGGAACGTCGGCTGCTCGTCGGCGGGCGGCGTCGTGAACGTCATCTCGGCGCGCCACAGGTCGACCGCGGATTCGGCGGCGGTGACCTTCACGTCGACCGCGTGCGTGAGGCCCTGTTCCTCGGGTAACACCTCGAGCTGACCGGCGAGGTACACCTGCGCCGGCGCGTCGGGTCCCTGGAGAGCGAGTCGGGTGATGCCTCCCGAGACGACGAACAACAGGCCCTCGCGGACCTGGGCGAAGTCGCAGAGGATCGTGGAGCGGAGAATCGGCATGGCGCCGACCGTAGCCGGGGTCACGCGGATCTGTTCCCACGAGCCTGCGCCGATAGGCGTCAGGCTCCATCGAGGCAGCGCCCTGTCGGCGAAGCCGACGAACATTCGGCCACGATTGGCCCGTGCCTATCCGCTCGCTCTAGATGGGCCATCATGTCGCCATGGTCACACCCCCGGATGGTTGGGAGGTCGTCGGCGCGACGATTCGACGTGAGTTCCGCTTCGCCGACTTCAACGCGGCGTTCGCGTTCATGACGAACGTGGCGTTGATCGCCGCTGCGCTCGATCATCATCCGGACTGGTCGAACTCGTACGACACCGTGGTCATCACGTTGACGAGTCACGACATCGGCGCACTGAGCGCCCGCGACGTCCGGCTCGCCGGCCGGATCAATGACCTCGTCGACCACTGACGAGGTGAACGCCGGGCAACCCGGCCCCACGAGGTGGCAGTACCTGCCCGCACTCGACGGTGTGCGCGCACTCGCGGTGATCGCCGTGGTGCTCTTCCACTTCTTCCAGAACCAGGTCCCTGGCGGCTTCGTCGGCGTCGACATCTTCTTCGTCCTGTCCGGCTTCCTCATCACCTCGATGCTGGCGGTCGAGTACGAGACGTCGCGCGCGGTGGCGGGCGGCGGCCCTGGCCGCATCGACCTCCGATCGTTCTGGGGGCGACGGGTGCGCCGTCTGGTGCCCGCGGTCGTCGTGCTCGTCATGGTCTGCGCCGTCGCGGTTCATGTCGCCGGCACCGGATCGCCCCGCGCCTTCGCCGACTCGATCGGCGCGCTCACCTGGTCGACCAACTGGATCGAGGTCGCATTCGGTGGCGTCCGCTGGTTCAGCCACTACCCGAGCACCGTGATCGACCATCTCTGGTCGTTGGCGGTCGAGGAGCAGTTCTACCTGGCGTGGCCGGTCATGCTGTGGGGCATCCTCCGCTGGTGCCCGACGCGGCGCCAACGCCTGACCGCGATCGGCGTGCTGTTCGTCGCGTCGGTCGCCGTGATGGCGACGATCGAACCGCTCGACGCCTACTTCCGCACGGACGCGCGCGCGTTCGAACTGCTCGGCGGAACCGCGCTGGCGGTGACCGGCTGGCGACCCGGGTTGCGCATGACGTCGGTACTCGCAGTGGTCTCGATTGCCGCGCTCGGCGTCTTCTTCGCACTCGGCGACGCCAATGCGTCGTGGATGTATCCGTGGGGGTTCCTCGGCGTCGTGGCGGCCGCGCTCGGGCTGATCGCGGCGGCGTCCGCGCCGCCGGCGTGGCTCGGCGTGATCGGTCGGGGCCCCGTCGCCCATCTCGGTCGGGTGTCGTACGGCGTCTACCTCTGGCACGTCCCGGTCCTGCGCCTCGTGACCACCGGTCGCGTCCATGCCGGTGGTGTCGCGCTGCT
>JAYTFP010000139.1:0-1668 GCA_043734285.1 Acidimicrobiaceae bacterium | reverse complement strand
TCGAATCCGCTGAACGCGCTCGTCACCAGAAAACCGACGACCGCGAGCCGCACGAGCACCGTCGCGCGGCGAATCGCCGGCCCGGCAGCCCCTGGGGGGCCATCGAGGTCTGCCTCTCCGCGCGTGGTGTGTGTCTCGGGGAGGCGCACGATCGCCACCAGCGCGTTCACGAGGGCGATCGACCCGGCGACGTAGAACGGCACGTGCGCGCCACCGAGTGCGGCGAGGCTGCCGATCGCCGGCCCGACGACGAACCCGACACCGAACGCCGCACCCAACATGCCCAGCAGGCGGGCCCGATCGGCCGGTGCGGCCACATCGGCAACCGCTCCTTGCGCGACCGACACGCTCGCCCCCGACGCGCCATCGATGATGCGCCCAACGAAGACCAAGAGCAGTGAACCCGCCGCCGCGGTGACGAAGCTGCCGACAGCGGTGCCGAAGAGCGACAACAAGATGACCGGCTTGCGCCCGATGCGGTCGCTCAGCCGACCGAGGATCGGCGCGAACACGAACTGCGCCAGGCTGAACGACGCGAACAACAGCCCGATCGTGAGACCCGACGCCCCGAACCGTTGCGCGTAGAGCGGCAGGATCGGCGCGACGATGCCGAAACCGATGAGGTCGATGGCGACGGTGGTCCAGATGACGCCATAGCCCCGAGGGAACGAACGTTGTCGGGCAGGGTCCACGAAGGCGATAGCCGACCCGCATCGCGAGGTGGCGTCAAATCGAAGCGCCGTCGTGATCCTCGGCTCGCACTACCATCAGCCGATACGGGACCCGTACTTCTACTGATCAGCATCTTCGGCCTGACGTCGATCGCCGTCGCGTTCGCGGCCTGGCGGCTGGTACGTCGCGAACGCTCGACGCGCCGCGAGCTCGGCGCGCGGCTGCGCGCAGTCGAGGGCGAACGCACGAAGCTCCAACAACGGCGCAACGTCGAGCTCGCGCTCGAGCAGGCCCTCGAGCATGCGGACTCCGAGGACGAGGTCGTCGAGCTCGTCCATCGAGCGTTGGTGGCGATCGGCCCGAACCGTCCCGTCGAACTCCACCTCGTCGGGCATGACGAGCCGTCGATGCACCTCATGTTCGCCACCGGCGCCGTGGTCGACGAACAGAGCGACCCCACCTCACCCTGGGACTCGATCGCCGCCCGCGACGGCACCACGCTCGTCTACCCCACCACCGAGGTCGACGACCTGTGTCCGCACCTGCGCGGGCGCGTCGTCGAGCCGTGTTCGGCAATCGCGGTGCCGCTCCTGGCGATGGGTCGCATCGTCGGTGTGCTCTATGTGACAGGACCGAACGGCGCCGAGCCGTCGCCCCGGCTCGTCGAGACCTACGAAGTCATCGCCCGTGCCGCGGCGGCGCACATCGCGACGGTGCGCGGATTCGCGGCACGTTCGCAGGCGATCGACTCGCACCCCGACGACATCGAGATCGACCTCGACGACACGCCCATCGTCCTCACCGAGTTGAGCCGGCTCGGCGACCGCGACGACGCCAAGGACCAGATCGAAGAACGCATCGCGATGACCGTGCCCTTCACTGTCTTGTTGTTCGACATCGACGCATTCGGTCTGTACCAGGCGCAGCACGGCGCACTGGCAGGCGACGAAGCGCTGCGTACCGTCGCCGAGGTTGCGACCGGCGCACTCGACCGCC
>JAYTFP010000138.1:0-4345 GCA_043734285.1 Acidimicrobiaceae bacterium | reverse complement strand
GCCTGCCGGACACAACTGGTCATCGAACGACCTCGTGGCTCGTCGGTCGGTCACTCGGCCGCAGCGTCGGCGACGAGTGGGGTCTGGCGGCGGGACTTGGCGAGCACCGCAGCCGCAGCGCCCAGGCCGAGGAGGGTGAGGCCGATGCCGCCGAGCGCCAGTTCCTGACCGCCGGTGAAGGCGAGCCCGGTCTTGGGCGTCTTGGTGTTGCTGTCACCGAGGACCGAGGTCCCGACCGTGGTGCTCGTCTGGGGCGCCGTGGTCGCCGGTGCCGTGGTCGCCGGTGCCGTGGTCGCGGGGGTCGTGGTGGCCGGCACAGTCGTGGGAGCAACCGTGGTGGGCGTGATCGTCACCGGAGGGATCGTGATCGGGGGAACCGTCACCGGGGGAAGGGTCACCGGAGGGATCGAGACGGGCGGATCGCCGAGGATCACCGGGGGCAGGTGGAGGCAGCAGATCGGCGGGATGCCCGGGGGGACGGTCACCGGGGGGATCGAGATCGGGGGGATCGAGATCGGCGGGAACGAGGGCCAGTCGCTGGCGGTGGCCGAGGCGCTGCCGGCCAGGGGGCCGCTCAGTGCGAGGACGACGCCGGTTCCGGCGAGGACTGCTGTGGTGAGACGAGTGCGGATCTTCATGGCTTGCTCCTTTGAGTGGTGCGGCCCGTTTGCCGCAATCACCGTCCGAGAGAGCCCGCCACCACGGATCTTTCACTTTTCGCGGAACTTTCTCGAAAGTCCCGTCGAATCAGGCTCAGCAGGCCTGCCAAGTAACCGGGACATCTCGCATGAGGAATCCGCAGTCGAGTTCAAGGGCGCCCGACGGGAACCTCGTCGGGTCGTCGAACCAGGACGATCTGACGTGAGTCAGCTCGATCGGTTCGATGTGCCACTCATCGGTCTCCAATCGCACTCCATCGAGAGAACCGCCACGCCCGGGCGAGAAACCGACCGATGCGTCGCGGAAGAAGGTCGACGCGGCGTCGAGCGTCGTGAAGAGTCGACCTTGGAGCCGTCCCGACAGTCGGGCGTCGACCTCGACCGCTGTTGTGGTCGCGCGAGGAGAGCCCGAGATGGAGTCGATCCGTGTTCTCCTCAACGTCGAAGGTCGCGAGTCGGTGGACGCCGGGGAAGGCGCGGCCGCCAGCCGCGACGTTGACGAGGGTCGACGCGTGACGGACGGGGATGTACACACCTGTCTGGACCCGATCGTCCTCGTCCCACTCGACCGCGATCCGGTGCGCGGCGTTTTCACTTCGCAGACCGACCGCCGATGGCCAACCAGCCGGTCGGACGTGTGCGAGTCGGATGAGACAGATGCCGACGACCGCGGCACCGTCGATGAGTTGGGGGCGCATCGTCAGCGGGAGCAGGGGAGTGACCACATCGGGGTCGGCCCGGTAGTTGACGAGTAGTCGTCGTTCGATGACGGCGTCGAGCGTCGAGAGGGTGCGGGGGCTCATCTGGTGACCTCCTGAACGTGCAAGCGCAGCGCTCGCAGGTAACGGCGCGCGGCGATGTGCTGGAACGAGCGGACGATCGGGCTCGCCGCTCGGGCGGGAAGGCTGGCGGCCACGGCGGCGACTCGAACGGTTGCGCGCACCGTGCCATCCGGGAGGTGCTCGATCAGGAACGACTCCTCGCCGCGTTCGTCGTGTCCGGGCAATGTGCCGTAGGCAAATCCGAATCGATCGGGTTCGTCGATCACGGCGACGATCCGGTCGGGTACCACGAGGCGCACGGGGCCGACCCGCAGGACGACGAGCACCGTCGCTCCCACCGCGATCGCTGCATCGGCTGGGTGGACTTGCGCACCGATGCCGGGATGACACGCCCAGCGGCGGAGTCCGTCGACTGCGGCGTCGAAGATGTCGCGACCGGCTCCCAAGGAGGTGGACTCGACGTGCATCGGGCGCGATGCCCATTGCTGCAGGTCGACGGTGGCGCCGACGAAGTCGTAGGTCACCTCCTTGTCGCGGACCCCCTCGACGAGAGCGTCGAGCGATGCAGTCGAGAGTCGACCGAGTCGGAGCGCGAGGCTCATCGGCGGCCAGTCCCGCTCGCTGCCGCGCCGAGCGGCCAGACAAGGAGCGATGCCAAGCCGATCGCGCCGGGTCCTGCGAGGAAGGCGAGTGATCCCGCCACCGCTGCCGTTGTCGCAGACCAAACGAAGAGCACCCCGACGACGGCGGTGATCGTCGCTGCGGCGATGGCGTTGGGATGGTCCGCCGTGCCGATCGCCCTGGTCACCGCATCGACCGCCGCGCAGAGCCAGCCGAACACGAGACCGACGACCACTCCGATGATGGTGCCGCCGATCACGCCGAACATCGCCAGGAACACGAGCGGGCCCAAGTCCCAGGTGTACACGGTGACGACGGCACCCAACACCAATGGGTACAGGGCACCAAGGCGAGCACCGCGGGAGCATCCCGATGCCACCCAGTCGTCGAGCGTCATGACGCGCACCTTCGACGCCGTCCAATTTATTCTCATGAACAATAGAATACCAGTTACTCCTCTATTGTTCAGTGTGACGTTCGTCTACAATGTGTCGATGAGCGAAACGGCCGCCAGCACTGACGAAATGCGGGTCGACGACCTCGCTCGAGCGGCCGGCGTCGCGAGCACGACGATCCGGCTCTACCAGACCAAGGGACTGTTGCCCGGGCCCCGCGTTGTCGGGCGAACCGGCTACTACGACGAGCACCATCTGGCCCGTCTGCGGCTGATCCACCGACTGCAGTCGGAGGGCTTCTCGCTCGCCGGTATCCGGCGCCTCCTCGACACCTGGCAGGACGGTCGCGAGCTGTCCGACCTCGTGGGGGTCGAGTCGCAGCTCGATGCGCTCATCGGCGTTCGGCGAGGCGTGACGCTGACGCCGCAAGAACTCGCCGAGCGCCTCCCGGTCGAGGTCCTCGATCCGGCGTTGATGCAACGCGCCGTGACACTCGGCCTTGTCGAGCTGACCGACTCGGGATCGATCCATCTCCCCGACGAACGCTTCCTCGACACCGGGGCGGCGCTCGCGGCGCTCGGCATCCCGGTCGACGCGATCCTGGATGAGTGGGAGCGACTCGCTGACCTCACGGATCAGATCGCGGCTGCGTTCGTCGGGCTCTTCGAGCGGCACCTTCTGCCAACCGGTGGATTGGCCGATCTCGATCCCGATCGCACCGCCACGCTCGCAGCGTCGCTGGGTCAGCTGCGCTCCAACGCACACCAGATTCTCGGTGTCGCGTTCGACGCCTCACTCGCGCGGGTCGCCAGCGAACGACTCGGACAGCTCGCGGAAGAGCTCTGATCGAGCGGTGTCGCACGCCTTCCTCCTGAGCTTCGGCGTCATCTTCGTGGCTGAGCTCGGCGACAAGAGCCAGCTGATGGCCTTGACGTTCGCGGCGCGCTACCGAGCCCTGCCGGTTCTCGTGGGCATCACCATCTCGACCGCGCTTGTGCACGCGGTCTCCGTCGCGATCGGCGCGCTGATCGGCCATGCGATCTCGACGAAGGGCATCACGATCGCCGCGGGCGTCGCGTTCCTCGCCTTCGCCGCATGGACGCTGCGCGGCGACGAGCTCAGTGATGCCGAGGCCGAGAAGTCGGCCACCTCGACCCGCAACGCGGTCGTGGCCGCGAGCGCGGCGTTCTTCCTCGCGGAGCTGGGCGACAAGACGATGCTGGCCACGATCACACTGGCGACGCGCGAGGGCCTGTTCGGCACGTGGCTCGGGTCGACAGTCGGCATGGTGCTCGCCGACGCGATGGCGATCGCCGTCGGCAAGGCGCTCGGCACCCACCTGCCGGAGCGTGCGATCCGCTACGGGGCGGCGGTGCTGTTCGTCATCTTCGGCGTCGCGCTCATCGTCGAGGGCGCGCGCTGATTCTTCAGCGCCGGCGGCGGAGGCCCTGCACGAGGATGCGCTGATAGAAGCCGGCGGGCAGGCGCGAGATGAAGTCGATGACGCGGCCGTCGGGACCGACGGTCGCGCGCCGCTTGTTCTTCTCGACCGCGGCGAGGATCTGCTGGGCCGCCTGGTCGGGCGTCGTGCGGGCGAGCTTGTCGAACTCCTCCGCGGTGTCGCGGACGCCCGCCATCGCTGTGACGCTGTCGTCCACCCGCGCGCTGCGGGCGATGTTGGTCTTGATTCCGCCGGGGTGGATGGTCGTGGTCGACACGGCGCTCTTCGCGATCTCGAGTTCCATCCTCAGCGAGTCGGTGAAGCCGCGCACCGCGAACTTCGCGGCGTTGTACGCCGACTGCGACGGGATGCTGACCAATCCGAATACGCTCGACAGGTTGACGATGTGTCCCTCGCCGGAGGCCTCGAGATGCGGCAGGAACGCCT
>JAYTFP010000137.1:0-6149 GCA_043734285.1 Acidimicrobiaceae bacterium | reverse complement strand
GCGAACAGGCGCTGGATGACCGTGTCGTGGAGGTCGCGTGCGATCCGGTCGCGATCCTCGAGCAACGCCACGTCGGCCAGCCGCGCGTGAAGCCGTGCGTTGTCGATGGCCACGCCCGCCGCCGCAGCCAGCGCGACCATCAACTCCTGGTCGATGTCGGTGAAGACCTCGCCGTCGCTCCGATCGCAGAGGTAGAGGTTGCCGAACGCCTCGCCGCGCACGAGGATCGGCACGCCGAGGAACGACGTCATGGTCGGATGGTGCGGGGGAAAGCCGAAGGTGTCCGGATGCTCGTGGAGATCTGGAAGTCGTAACGGCCGGGGGTCTTTGATGAGGACCCCGAGGATGCCGTGACCGCTGGGGAGCGCGCCGATCTGGGCCCGCAACTGGTCGTCGATTCCCGAGGTGACGAACTCCGAGAGGTGGGTCCGGGTCTCGTCGAGCACACCGAGCGCGCCGAACTTCGCGGCTGACAGTTCGACCGCCGTCTCCACGATGCGTCGGAGCATCGGCTCGAGATCGAGATCCGAGCCGATGACCAGCACTGCGTTGAGAAGACGACGCAGTTGGCGTGGCCCGGCGAATCCTTCCATCGGGGCGGCAGTATAGGACCCTCCCTGCGCCGCCCTTCCGGTGCGGGTCGACGCGTCGCGAGCGCGGAACGCGGTCGACCGCCGCCGTTCGGTCACAATGGATGCATGACGATCCGGGTGTTCCTTCTCGATGATCATGAGATCGTCCGCCGCGGCGTGCGGGAACTCCTCGAAGCCGACGGCGACATCGAGGTCGTCGGCGAGGCGGCGACCGTGGCGCAGGCGCTCGATCGCATTCCGTTGGTCGAGCCCGATGTCGCCATCCTCGACGTACAGCTACCCGACGGCAGTGGCGTCGAGGTGTGTCGTGAGGTGCGCTCGGCGCGCCCCGAGTTGGTGTGTCTCATGCTCACGTCGTTCTCCGACGACGAGGCGCTGTTCGAAGCGATCCTGGCTGGTGCTGCCGGTTACGTGCTGAAGCAGGTGCGCGGCGCCGACATCGTCGACTCGGTGCGTCGAGTCGCGGCGGGGGAGTCGCTGCTCGATCCCGCACTGACGGCGCGGGTGATCGAGCGGCTGCAACAGGCTCCCGAGGAGGACGAGCGCATGCGCGACCTCACTGGGCAGGAGCGCCGTATCCTCGCGCTGCTCGCCGAGGGCAAGACGAACCGACAGATCGCGGACGAGATGTTCCTCGCCGAGAAGACGGTGAAGAACTACGTCTCGAACCTGCTGTCGAAGATGGGGATGAGCCGCCGGACCGAGGCGGCCGTGTTCGCGGCCCGGCTCGACGAGCGGCGCGAAAAGGGTCGCTGAAGCATCAGCCCTTGGGCGTGGTCATGCCGATGTCGACTTTGGCGAACCCCGACCGGATGAGCGGCAGCGCGGCCAGCACCCGGGTGGCGATGAGTTGGCCGAGCCGCGGGTCGAGCGCCCGGTCGGTGACCAGGTCCTGCCCCAACGCGTCTCGGCGCTCGACGACCAGGACCCGGACTGCACCGGCGGGGCTCATCGGGCCGTCTTCGTCGGGACCTTCCGAGCCGTCGCCTTCTTCGCGACGGTCGGCTTCGTGGCCACCTTTCGAACCGGGGCCTGCTTGGCGACCGTCTTCCTCGCCGGGGCCTTCTTGGGATCGATTGCGCGCTCGATCCTGTCGATCGCCTTGTGGGCGTCGCGCTGCACCTGCTCGAACATCTTGCGAAGACTCTTCAGCTCGTCGCGGACCGCCTTGGCGATGTCGTGCTCGAGATTCCGTGCGGCATCGCCGACCGATCGACCGGGCGATGCGGCCTTCTTCGTCGTTGCCTTCTTCGTTGGCTTGGTCGTGGCCATGGCGTTCCCTTCGTCGGCGGTGGGCTGATGCCCGCGCTGCTTCGTCGATGTAAGTACGCAACTCGGCGCCCCGGCAGGGCCGAAGGTCCCGAAGGCCACGGCGATCGTGATGGGGCGGCGCGGACGTTCGGGACCAACGACCCTGCCGGGTCGCGTCGGCCCGGCGCACGATGGGTCGTGTTCACCCCTCGAGACACGGAGCAACCATGGACGCACTCGACACGATCGTCGTCCCACTGGACGGTTCCGACGCTGCCCTGCGCGCAGTGCCGGTTGCTCGAGCGATCGCACAGCGTTGCGGCGCGGGCGTGCTCCTCATGACCTCGCGTGCCCGCGGCGGCGGCGCGTCGGATGCCGACCTCGACCTTGCACAGGATCGGCTGCACGACCTTCCCATCGACCGGATCGTGCTCGACGACGTCGGTCCCGGCGAGGCGGCGATCGACCTCGCCCTCGCTGCTCCGGGTCGACTGCTGTGCATGTCGACTCACGGGCGAGGCGGATTGCGCCGCGCCGCGTTGGGCAGCGTGGCCGACAACGTGATCCGATCCGGGCTCGTCGACGTGCTGGTCGTCGGACCGGCGTGCGACCTCGGCGCGGCCCTCGATGCTCGCGGGCCGTTGCTGCTCTGCGTGGACGGGTCCGACCGATCCATGTCGGTCGTCGAAGCGGGTCGGACGTGGGCGGCACTGCTGGCCCGAGACCTGCAGCTCGTCACTGCGACCAACCCGTTCGACGCGGCCACGCCGGCCGAGCTCGACGCCCGTTTCTCGGAGCTGTCGCGTCCGCTGGCCTCTGCCGGGCTCCGCTCGGGCGGGGTGTGGATCGTGAATTCGTCGATCACCGCCGGGCTGACCGACGAGGCGAAGCGCCTCGGGTCGCCGCTCATGGTGGTGGCGCCTGGCTCGCGATCGACTTGGGAGCGATTGCTCGTGGGCAGTGCGACGTTGTCGATCCTCGCGAGCGCTCCGTGTCCCGTGTTGGTCGTCGCGGAGGGACCGAAACCTCCGCGATCTGTGGAGGGAGTGAGCTGAGGTGAACCGTCGTCGTCAGGAGACCCCCGCAAGCCTGCGAACGGCGGGCGTCGACGCGCATCATCTCGGCGTTCTCGATGAGGAGACCTGCTGGCGCCTTCTCGGCCAGGCGTCGATCGGCCGACTCGGCTTCAGCGCCGGCGGGCTTCCCGTGATCTTTCCGCTGAACTGCTTCCTCGACCACCGCACCGTCGTGTTCCGTTCCGAGGACGGCGCGAAGGTTCGGGCGGCCGAGCAGCATGCCGTCGCCTGTCTCGAAATCGATGAGTTCGACTCGTTCGCGCACTCCGGCTGGAGCGTCCTCGCCACGGGACGCCTGGAGATCGCCTCGCCGGACCGGCTCGCCCATCTGGCCGCGCTCCCACTGACGCCCTGGGCGATATCCGGTGCCGCCACGTTCGTCGAGCTCGCCGTCGAGCTGCTGTCCGGTCGCGTCGTCCAGCGCGGTTGACGTCGGGACTCAGGTCCTCCGCCGGAGGGTCTTTGGTCCCTGTCAGGGTGCAGCGGACTCTCGCATGATCGACCCAGGACACCAATCCACCAGGGGAGCATCATGACCAGTGCAGTCTTGACCCAATCGAAGCAAGGGGGCTCGTCACGCGGTGAGTCGTCGGGGCATGTCCTCGGCGTCTCCGTACCGAAGACGGCTCGCGCACGCCGCGCCGCGATCGAGGCCGTGCTCTTCCTCGTACTGGCCATCGGCGGTGGCCTCCTGATGTGGGGCGGCACGTTCGCCACCAACATGGTCCACGATCAACTCGCAGACCAGAGGATCACCTTCCCTGCGAAGGACTCGCCGGGGCTCGATGCGAAGGAGTTCCCGGGCCTCCAGCAGTACGCCGGCCAGGCCGTCGACAGTGGTCCGAAGGCGAAGGCCTACGCGAACGAGTTCATCGCCAAGCACCTCGAGTCGGTCGCCGGCGGCAAGACATACGCCGAGATGAGCGCCCAGGCCCAGGCGAACCCGACCGACACCAAGCTGGCCGGCCAGGTGCAGACCCTCTTCAAGGGTGAGACGCTCCGCGGTCTGCTGCTCTACGCCTGGGGTTGGTCGGTCGTGGCACGCATTGCCTCACTCGTGGCGATCGCGGCGTTCGTCGGCGGCGCCGTCGTCCTTGTCGCCCTCGTGATCGGGTTGGTTCGCCCCCAGCACGCCTGAGGTCGTCCCGGTCGAGGTCGTCCCGGTCGGGGGTGTCAGGCTCTGATGGCGCAAGGCCAGCAGAGCGACTGAGCCCCCGACCGCCGGCGCGATCAAGGACAGGCCGCGCCACGCCAGGGTCGCGGCGAGTGCAGTGTCGAGGGGCACACCGAACCGGTGCATCACGGTGGGGACCGCCACCTCGACCGCGCCGAGCCCACCGGGCAGGAACGGGACGAGTGCGACCGCCGCGGCGATCACGTAGGCCAGGAGCACGGCGTCGATGCCCAACTCGTCGCCCATCGCCTTGACGCACAGCGCCAGGCTCACTGCGTCGGCGATCCACCCGATCGAGGCCCACGACATGACTGCCAGCCGGTTCGCCCTCGATCCCAGCAGCCGGACGACCGTCTCGTGGACCTCGCGACTGCGCTCGCGGACCTCGTCGCGACCTCGACGACGATGGGGCAGCCGGTTCGCCATCCCCGCGATCGTCACCGCGGCGCGGGGACTGCGCACGAACGCGGCGGCGCCGACCGTCATCGCGATGATGATCAGCGACGAGAACACCACCGGACCGACGCCGAGATTGAGCGACCTGCCGTTGAGGACAGCGACCACCCGGTCGATGGCGAACAGCGTCGCGAGCGCGAGGAAGCGCACCCACTCGGACAGCACGAGCATCCCCGCAGCGCGGGTTGCCGGCATGCCGCGCCGGTTCAACTCGACGGTCGCGGCGGTCATGCCCTCCGCCGGCGAGATGGGCATGATCCCGCCGAGGCCGAACACCACGAGCGCCACCCCCGAACAGGTGAGCCACCCGAGATCGCCGTCGGGCTCCTGGAGCCGCACGAGCAGCGCTCCGAGCGCTCCGTAGACGATCACCTGCAACGCGAGCGCCCCGGCGATCCAGGCTGGGTCGGCCCTGGCCATCGCGGTGAGTGCATCGCGCACGATGTCGCGCGCGGTCCAGATCGCGATGGCGAGCAGCAGCACGCCGGCGAATGCCATGACGAGGCGAGCGGTGTGCCGGCGGCTCGTCGTGTCGGTGCTCGGCGCCACGGTCCTCTCCTGAATGACCATCAGTCGGGTTGTGTCAAAGGTCCCTAGTGACAGATCTGCCCCGTACCCGAGACTGACTACCGACCGTACTCACGATCGCTCGAACCGGAGGAAGCATGACCCCCGACAGCTCGTCTGACAGCCGAATGACCTGGGCGCCCCTGATGGCCGCACTCATCGTCCTCTATCTCGTCGGAATCGGCGTGATCGTGGTCGTCGGCGCGGTCGCCGGCGGGAAGGGCGGCACCGTTGCCGCAACGACGACGACACACGTGAAGGTGATGCTGAACGAGTTCAGCATCAAGGGCGATCTGACCGCCCCGGCAGGTGCCGTCACGCTCGACGTCACGAACTCGGGCTCGGTCGACCACAACGTCACCGTCACCGAGCTGAACAAGGCGACGACGATGATCTCCGCCGGCACCACCCAGTCGCTGTCACTTGGGACGCTGAAGCCGGGAACCTACGAGCTCTTCTGCTCGGTGCCTGGCCACAAGGATTCGGGGATGGCGGCGACGCTCACCGTGACCGCCGCCGGCTCGGCAGCGTCAGGGTCGTCCGACATGCCGGGCATGTCGAGCGGACCGATGACCTCGGCCCAGGCCGCGAAGATGGACGCCGACATGCTCGCGTCGTTCGCGAAGTACCCGGCGAAGACGGCGGGCACCGGCAATCAGCTGCTCCCGTTCACGACGCTGCCGGACGGCACGAAGCAGTTCGAGCTGACGGCCGAGATGGCCAAGTGGGAGGTCGAGCCCGGCCGGATCGTCGACGCCTACACCTACAACGGCACCGTCCCCGCCCCGATGATCAGGCTGAACGTCGGTGACCACATCAGGGTCGTGTTCCACAACAAGCTGCCGTTGAACCAGGACATCCACTGGCACGGCATCGAGACCCCCTTCGCGATGGACGGCGTCGCGCCGATCACCCAGGACCCGGTCAAGCCGGGTGGCGACTTCACCTACGACTTCACCGTCGACCGGCCGTACCAGGGGATGTACCACCCTCACCTCCACGGTGTCACGACGGTTCCCGACGGGATGTTCG
>JAYTFP010000136.1:0-19169 GCA_043734285.1 Acidimicrobiaceae bacterium | reverse complement strand
CAGACCGTGCTGGGATGGCAGGCCGAGACCAGCTTCGACTCGCTGGTGCGCATGATGGTCGAGGCCGACGTCGCGTATCTCGAGAAACGGCTCCGCGGCCTCGCCTGATGGCGCGCCGGTGACCCTCGATCACGAGATCGCAGTTCTCGCCGGAGGTGTCGGCGCGGCGCGGATGCTGCGAGGGATCATCTCGGCGTTCGAGCCGCACATGACGTCGGCGATCGTCAACGTGGCCGATGACGAGATCGTCAACGGACTCCACATCTCGCCTGACATCGACACCGTCATGTACACCCTCGCCGGCGCCAACGACGACGTCAGGGGCTGGGGCCTCGAGGGCGAGACCTGGCAGGCGATGGAGGCACTCCGGCGCTACACCGCCTCGTCCGGCAGAGCCGACCTCGGCTGGTTCAACCTCGGTGACCGCGATCTCGGCACCCACATGTACCGGACCGGCCGACTCGCCGAAGGCACGCCGCTCTCGACCGTGACCGCCGAGATGGCGACCGCGTGGAACCTCGCCCCACGGATCGTGCCCGTCACCGACGACCGGGTCGCCACACGACTCATGACCGACGACGGCGAGCTCGCCTTCCAGGAGTACTTCGTGCGCGAGCAGCACGGCGTGGCGGTGACCGGCGTGCGATTCGAAGGTGCGGAGTCTGCGTCGCCGGCGCCGGGGGTCCTCGATCTCCTGAGCCGAGCAGAGGTCATCGTGATCGCGCCGTCGAACCCCATCGTCTCGATCGGCCCATTGCTCGCCGTGCCGGGGGTTCGCGATGCCGTGGCCGACCGGCGCGCAAACACGGTCGCCGTGTCGCCGATCATCGGTGGCAAGGCGCTGAAAGGCCCCGCCGATCGCCTGCTGGTCGAGCTCGGGCACGAATCGTCCGCACTGGGCGTCGCGCGGATCTACCGCGACCTGGCGGCTGTCATGGTGATCGACGACGTCGATGCCTCGCTTGCGGCGGACATCGAAGCCCTCGGCATGACATGTGTTGTCGCACCCACGATCATGCGCGATGTCGAGACGGCGCGAGCGCTGGCGCACACCACGGTCACGGCTGCGATCCGATGAGCCGGCTCGAGATCTTCGGTGTCGAGGGCATCCGCGAGATCACACGCGCTGCGGACGTCGCCGGGCTGATCTGCGAGGCCGTCGAGTTGCTCGATGGCGACGTGGTGGTCGTCACGCAGAAGATCGTGTCGAAGTCGGAAGGGGCGATGGTCGAGGTCGACCCCGCCGATCCACTGAGTCACAAGCCGATCGTCGAGCGCGAGTCGGTGCGTATCCTGCGGCGCCGCGGCGATCTGATCATCAGCGAGACGAAGCATGGATTCGTGTGCGCGAACGCGGGCATCGACCTGTCGAACGTCGAACACGGGTGGGCCGCGCTGTTGCCCGATGATCCCGACCGCTCGGCGCGGCGCATCCGTGACGCGATCAAGGGGCGCATCGGCGTCGAGGTCGCCGTCATCGTTTCCGACACGTTCGGCCGGCCATGGCGGCGCGGTGTCACGGATGTGGCGATCGGATCGGCCGGCATCATCCCCGTGCTCGACCTGCGTGGCAGCCGCGACTCGTACGGTCGCGAACTACAGGTCACCGAGGTCTGCATCGTCGACGAGTTGGCCGCCGCCGCGGAGCTGGTGATGGGCAAGGCGTCGGGCATCCCGGTTGCAGTGATCCGTGGCGTCGACCCAGCATGGTTCTCACCGCGCGGTGGCGTGCAGGACGAGGTCGTGCGCTCCCCCGCCGAGGATCTCTTCCGCTGACGTCTGGGCGTTCGCGCTCGCCGCCCGGCAGCGGCACGGACCGTGCGCGCTACGGGACCCTCATTCCACGTCCGGCCGAAATTGCGCTCGGTCGGACAGTCGCAACCGTCGCCTGTCCTGGGTCTTGCGCTATCGACCCATGCCTGTGGGTCCGCCCGGACGAAACCGGGGCAGGTCGAGTTCGACATCGGGTCGGGCGGTACGCATGTAGTTGGCAAGTTCAGCGATCGGTGCCGTTGGTAACAGCCAGACACGGCCATGGTCGTGGCGAACAACGGGGACGCCGAGCATCGACATTCTCACGGACCTGATCGATCCCGAACCGACGACCGTGCGATGACCGAGCGCAGACACGAACGTGAACCCGCCGTTCACCGCGATCTCGATGGAGATGGGTGACTTCCATGCGAACCAGAAAACGTTCCAAAGCCAGATCAGGGAGAAGCCGATTGAGGTAACCAAGGGGTCGCCCTTCGCGATGCTGACGATCGGTAGGGCCACAGCGGCGACCCCCATCGACCCAAAGATCGCGAGGAGGAAGACGCGGATCGGGATCGGGAACGACTTCTGCAGTATCAGCAAGCGTTGATCATCCCACTGGCCAGCATCGGGTCAGCGGAAGCTGCTCATCGTCTCCGACGAGAAGCGCTCGAGCGATTCGCTCTGCACGTCGAGCGACTGCGTGTCGCCACCGTAGAAGTACCAAGGGCACACCATGATGTCGGTGACACCGAGCGCCTCGAGCCGACGGAAGCCGTCGTAGTCGAACACATCGCTGCAGATCGCTTTGATCTCGAAGGGCTCGTCGGCGCGACCGAATTCGGCGCGCAACGCGGTGAGCTTGGGGATCGTGTCGGCAAGTTCTTCGGTCGAGTTCAGTACCGAGATCCAGCCGTCGCCGAGTCGCGCCGCACGTCGCAGGCCCGGCGCGGAGAGTCCGCCGACGTAGATCGGCACGGGCAGCGCGGGTGCGGGGCGGATCATCAGACGATCGAAGTCGTAGTGCTTGCCGTGGTACTCGACGAACTCACCGGTGTTGGCGAGCCGGATGATCTCGATGGCCTCGTCGGTGCGAGCACCGCGGGTCTTCATGTTCTGGCCGAGCCACTCGAACTCCTCGGGGATCCAGCTCAGGCCGACGCCGAGTCCGACGCGATCGCCCGAGAGGACCGCAGCCGACGACACCGCCTTCGCGACGAGGAGCGGCTCGCGGATCCCGAGCTTGAGGACGTTCGTGTAGAAGCGGATGCGCTCGGTGACCGCTGCCATCGCCGGGATTGCCACGAACGGATCGAGGAACGGCGTCTCGGGCGCCCAGAACCGCGAACCATCGGGCGTGTACGGGTAATCCGCCGACACCGTCTCGGGGTAGAAGACCGACTCGGGCACCGCGATCGAGTCGAAGCCAACCGCCTCGGCCACCTTGGCGAGCGGCACGTAGTGCAGCGGCTCGATCATCGGGAACGCGACGGTGAACTGCATCGATCGGTCCTCGCCGGAACTGCTCACGGGCTCGGTGGTCATGAGAGCGTGCCGCCGTCGCAGCGCAGCACCGAGCCGCACATGTGTGCGCCGTCGTCGGATGCCACGAACGCGACCACCGACGCGACGTACTCGGCAGGTCGCTGCTGGTCGAACGCCATGATGCGTCGCAGGAGCGCGGTGTCGGCGCCCTCGGGGAAGAAGAACTCGTTCTGGATCGGCGTCTCGACCGAGCCCGGCGCGATCACGTTCGTGCGAACACCGCGCTTGCCGAACTCGATCGCGAGACCCTGCGAGAACGCGAGGATGCCGCCCTTCGAGGCTGAGTAGGCGGCCGTCCACGGGTGACCGGCGAGCGCAGCGGTCGACGCGGTGTTGACGATGTTGCCGCCGAATTCGAGGAGGTGCGGCATCGCCGCCTGGCACATCAGGAAGGTGCCGGTCAGGTTGACGGTGAGCACGAGGTTCCACTCGTCGAGCGTGACGTCGGCGAGGTTGTTGAACCGCAGGATGCCCGCGATGTTCGCGAGCACGTCGAGGCGGCTGTGGTGCTCGATCGGCGCAGCGACCATGCGGGCGACGTCGTCGGGTTTGCTGACGTCACCGACCAGCGTGACGATCGATCCGTCGTCGGCGTTGATGATCGCCTCGGTCTCCGCGAGGCCTTTCTCGTCGACGTCACAGCCGACGACGTGCGCGCCCTCGGCTGCGAGCCGTTCGGCGGTCGCCCGACCGATGCCCGATCCCGCACCGGTGATCAACGCGACCTTTCCGGTGAAGCGCTGACCGTCGAACCGCTCCATGGTGTCCCCCGCTCTCGATCTGACGGGGCGTCAGGTTAGCGGGAGTGGCGGCGCGCTTCGACGCCTCCGCCCAGCCCATCCTCCGGTCGCGACCGAAGAAAGGGCACGTTTCGCTCCGACGTGGCCGAGGGCCGCCGCGGATTCGAGGAGACGCTTGGCTTCACGCTCGTCCCCGCGCTTCGACATGCACCTCGCCAGATTCACCATTGCGTCGGTGTTGCCGCGGTCGACCGCCGTTTGATACCAGCGCTCGGCTTCGGCGGCCTTCGTCAGCCATTCGATCGCCGAATCGAGCCGGCCTGAGTTACTCAACAGCAGACCCAGGTTGCTCATCGCTCCCCTGTGCCCGAGCTCGGCGCCTCGTCGGTACCACCGCTCGGCTTCGGCCAAACGGCCGACCTCGCTGCACAGGACACCGAGGTTGAAGATGGCGGGCACCTCACCGAGATCGACAGCGGCGAGAAACGAGGTCTCCGCGTCAGCGAGCCGGCCCATCGTCATCTGGACGACCCCGAGGTTCATCATCGCGACGGCGCTGCCCAGGTCGGCCGCCTGCCGGTAGCACTCCTCCGCTCCCGGCAGGTCGTCGCGTTCGCGAAGCTTGTTGCCACGATTGAAGAGCTGTTCACGGCGCCGCGCATACACCGACCCCATCAGTGACCGACCGTCCGTCCCACGGACGAAGACTTTCACAGGCCAGCTCAGTCAACCCCGCCGAATGACACGAATTCGGCGGGACGTGGAATCAGACAACAACCGGTCGAACGTCGAAACGGTGTGGCCGTGATCCGCCCAGCGGGCGACGACGTCAGCGGCGCGCGGCGCGAGCCCAGTCGATGACGGCGCTGGTGCCGGCGTCGATCTCGGTCCACCACTTCCACCCGAGGTGGATCTGGGCCTTCGACGAATCGAGCGCGATCCGGTCGAGCTCGCCGACGCGCGGCGCCGCGTGCAGCGCCGCGTCGGCCACGCCGGCCGCTTTCGCCATCGAGCGGTAGAGGTCGTTCACCGAGACCTCGATGCCGGTGCCGATGTTGAACAGCAGTCCCCCACCGCGCGATCCGGCGCGGACGAACGCGTCGACGACGTCGTCGACGAACACGAAGTCGCGCGTCTGCGAGCCGTCGCCGAAGATCGTGCAGCGCTCGCCGTCGAGGAGCTTGCCCGCGAAGATCGACACGACGCCGGCCTCGCCGTGCGGGTCTTGGCGGGGGCCGTAAACGTTCGCCAGTGCGAGCGCGGTGAACTCGAGGTCGTACAACTCTCGGTAGGCGCCGAGGTAGAGCGAGAACGCGTCTTTCGTCACGCCGTAGGGCGAAACCGGGCGATGCGGCTGCGTCTCGTCGACGGGCAACACGCTCGGGTCGGGCTCGCCGTAGATCGTGCCGCCGCTCGACGCGAAGACGATCTTGCCGGCTCCGGCGCGGCGAGCGCCCTCGAGCACGTTGAGCCCGCCGATGATGTTGATCATCGCGTCGAGCACCGGGTCGGTCACCGAGACCCGCACGTCGGCCTGCGCGGCGAGGTGGAAAATGACCTCGGGCCGGCGACGCTCGATGAGTTCGACGACTTCGACATCGCGGATGTCGATCTGGTGGAAGTTGAACTCGTGACCGCGATCCGAACGCGCGTCAGAGAGGTTCGCCAACGATCCCGAGGCGAGGTTGTCGATCACGTCGACCGAGTGGCCCTCGGCGAGGAGCCGGTCGACGAGCGTGGATCCGATGAATCCGGCGCCGCCGGTCACCAGCGCCTTCATGTGAGCCACGACGATGCCGGCGGTTCGGTCGCGGCGTCGAGCCGCACGCCGTCACCCACCGTCGCGTCGAATCCGACGACGCTCTGGTTCGTCACGATGGCTCCGGCACCGATGGTCGCACCGGACGCGACGATGGAGCGCTCGATCACCGCATCCGCACCGATCGTGACATCGTCCATCACCACCGAATCGACGATACGGGCGCCCGACGAGATACACACCCGGGAGCCGACGACCGAGTGCTCGACGACGCATCCGTCCTCGAGTTTCGCGGTCGGCGACACCGCGGTCTCGATAACCGAGCGGTGTCCGTCGACGAGGTCGAGGTTGGCGGTCACCAGCGCCTCGGGCGTTCCCGCGTCGAGCCAGTAGTCGTCGGTGCCGACTGCGAACAGCGTGCCCGCGGCCGCCATGGCCGGGAACACCTCGCGCTCGACGGAGACCTTGCGGCCGGGCTCGATCCGAGCGAGGACCGACGGCTCCATCACGTAGGTGCCGGCGTTGATGTAGTTCGTGGGTTCGGTTCCCGCAGCGGGCTTCTCGACGAACTCGAGCACGCGACCCGACTCGTCGGTCGGCACGACGCCGAAGCGCGACGGCTCGTCGACCGGCACGAGGTGCAGCGTGGCCTCGGCGCCGAACTCATGGTGTCGCTCGACCAGCCAGGCGTAGTCGAGGTCGGTGAGGACGTCGCCGTTGACGACGATGAACGTCTCGTCGACACCCGCCGACTCGGCGGCGAAACGGATCGCTCCCGCGGTGTCGAGCGGCTCGGGCTCGGCGGCGTAGTGCAGGCGGACGCCGGCGCAGACCCCCGACGGCCACGCCTCGATGAAGCGATCGGGGCGGTAGCCGAGCGAGATGATGGCCTCGTCGACACCGTGGCGACCGAGCGCCGCGATGACGCGCTCGAACATCGTCACGCCGACGACGGGCAGCATCTGCTTGGGGCTGTTCAGGGTGAGTGGTCGAAGGCGGGTACCGAACCCTCCGACCAGGACGACCGCGCGCACGCCCAGTCCTACTTCTTCGCAGTCGTCGCCGTCGGCTTCGCCGTGGTCGCTGATGGCTTCGCCGTCGTGGCCGATCCCTTCGCGACCGTCGTCGGCGTGACCGCGGTCGTCGCGGAACCGTCGGGCACGGTCACCGGAGCCGGTGTTCCACCCTCAGCCGCGGTCGGGTTTTTCAGCTTCGGCACCGAGGGCGGCAGCGCTGACGGCTTCTCGCCCTTCGGGACCAACGCCAGCGCGAAGATCTGCCCGTCCTGCGTGTAGCGGACCTCGCCGACGTCCTTCGTGACCTTCGTGAACTTGGTGTCCTTGTCGGCCTGCGGCGGCCACGCGAACAGCGCGATCTCGGTCTTGTTCGTCTTCTTGTCGCCCGTGCCGCAGCTGTCGCCGTTCTTGTACACCTTGCCGTCGGGCATCGTGATCTTGCCGTCTTCGACCTTCAACGCCGTGTCCTCGAACCACAGTTTGAGCTGCGCGAGCTTGCCCGACGAGGCCAGGCTGAACGGGTGCACGTGCATCAGCCCGTCCTGGTGGGTGTGGATGCCCAACGCGTCGCCGGCGGCATCGGCCAGCGGATCGAGGTAGTGGTCGCAGATGTAGATGCCGATCGCCGAGTGCCAGTGGTCGGGCGGCGTCGCCAGGTAGTTCGGATGCGCAAGAGCCGCTGACTGGCGAGCGTCGCGGGCGAGCAGCACGAGGACGGTGCCGATGATCAGGATCACGAGAATCAACGACGCGTAACCGAGAGGGCGGCGCTGCCCCTTGTGACGGGTGACCCCCGCGCGCTGGACGCGTTGGATCTTCTTCGAGGAGGACGGGGGCGTAGCCATACGGGCAGACACGGTAGTCGAACGGGGCCCACCCTCCCCTCACCGGGAACGTCCTCTCAGGATCCGGCGATCAGTTCGTCGAAGAGGGCTTCGTAGGTGGCGGCGACCGCCGACGGCGACGCCCAACCCTCGACCCAGCGTCGACCCCGGGCACCCATCGAGCGTCGCGACTCGGGGTCGTCGATCAGCTTCGAGAGGGCCGCGCAGAAGGCATCCGAGTCGCCGGGGGCCACCGAGACGCCGGCATGGGCGGCCTCGAGCGTGCGCTCGACTTCGGTGCCCACGTCGACCGACGCCACGCACGGCCGGCCCGACGCAAGGATCGAATAGAGCTTCGACGGCACGCTGGAGCGCGCCAGACCCTCCTTCAGCAGCACCGTGTGGATGTCGGCGGCGGCGAGCACCTCGGGCAGGCGCTCCTTCGGTTGCATGCCGACGAACACGACGTTGGGTAGACCCTTGGCGCGCTCGACCAGGCCGGCGCGTGCCGACCCGGAGCCGTTGATGACGAACGCGACGTCGGGATGGTCGCCGAACCGCGCGGCCGCATCGAGGATGAGATCGACCGACTGCGAGTAGCCGAGGTTGCCGGCGTACATGACGACCGTCTTGTCATCGAGACCGAACTCACGCCGATACGAGTTGTCGGCATCGCGGGGGCGGATGCGCTCGGTGTCCACGAAGTTCGGGATCACCCTGACCCGCTCGGGATGTTTCGCCGCGATCTTGCCCGCCACGTTGTCGCGCAGATCCTCCGACAGGACCGTCACCGCGTCGGCGCGAAGGTAGAGGAATCGTTCGAGCGCGTGAGCGGCCGCGATCACTTTCGTGTTGCGGATCGCGCCGACCTCGATCGCGACGTCGGGGAAGACGTCCTGGATGTTGAACACGTACGGCACGCGCCAGCGACGCGCGGTCAGCCAACCCGCGATCCCCAGGATGAGCGGCGGCGACATCGCCAGCACCGCGTCGGGGCGGAACTTCGCACGCGCACCGGCGAGCGTCGCAACCGCGGTGAAGCCACCGAACGCGAGCGCCCGTGCGGGAATGTTCGACTTGTCGGTCGGGAAGGGATGGAGTCGGGTCACCCAACCCCACTCGGTCTCCTCCGTCTGGCTGAGCCGGTGGTCCCATCCTTCGTCGATCGCGTGCCCCCGATACCAGGGCAGTGCGGTGACGACGTGCAGGCGATGCCCGCGGGCCGCGAGTTCGTGGACGATCGACGTCATGACCTCGCCGGTCGGTGCGACGTCGGGGGCGAAATGGGGGCAGATGACGAGCAGGTTCACGATGGCTTCCTGTTGCCGCTGCGGGTCACGGCGTTTCGTCCAGCGCCCGCGTCCACATGTCGAGCAGCGCCGCCGCCGTTCGCCCAGCGCTGAATCGGCTCGCGGCCTCCGCTCCGGCGGCAACGAGGGTCCGGCGAAGTTCGGGATTGGAGGACACAGCCTGCATTGCCGCTGCCCAGCCCGCAATGTCGAGCGCCTCGACCGACATCATCTCGTCGGAGATCACCTCGGGCAGCGAGCCGGATCGCGACACGATCACCGGGCAGCCGCGCACCATCGCCTCGAGCGGCGGAAGCCCGAATCCCTCGTACGTCGACGGGAACGCCATCATCGTGGCGACCTCGTAGAGCCGATCGAGGTCAGCCCTCGGAATGCGTCCGAGACGACGGACGCGGCCGGCAAGGTCGGCGCGGCCGATCCGCTCGGCGACGGCTCCTTCCGACGGTCCGACGCCGCCGGTCAGCACCAGTTCGAGATCGTCGTCGTCACGCGCCACCTGCGCGAACGCGTCGAGCAGCGTCGCGTGGTTCTTGTGGGGATAGGTGATCGCCGGACACAGCACGAAGCGCTCCCCGACTCCGTACCGCACCGCGACGGCGCGGGCGGCGGTGTGATCGGGCGCCTCGGGTGTCGCGACCGACCACGGCACGACCTGCACACGGTCACCGTCGATGCCGAGCCGATCGATCACCCGGCCTTGGACGAACTCCGACGGCACCGCGACGCGTCGAGCGGTGCGTGCCGAGCGCCCCAACATCGCACGCAGGTACGTGCGCTTCGTCGCCGAGAAGTGCTCGGGCAGGTCGAGTGGCTGCAGGTCGTGGATCGTCAAGGTGCACGGCTCGCGGTCGAGCGGAGGAACGACACCGCCGGCGTGATGCATCAGGTCGATGCCATGTCGCCGCGACGTCCGCGCCAGCGCGGTGTTCTCCGCGAACACACGGCGTACGCGACCCGACGCGGCGCCCGCGACGGTCACGCACTCGAGCTCGTTCAACGAGGGGTGGGCGCTCCAGAGGTCATCGCGGCCGAACAACACGAGGTCGATCCCCGCGTCGACGGTGGGCGCTGCGATGGCCACCAGCGCGGCGACGGTCGAGTCCTCGCTCCCGCCGACGATCCCCGGTCGAAGCCACGTCAGATTCACCCCGACGCGCCGTCGGGATCGCTGGGTCAACTGGCGACCTCGCGGTAGACAGCGGCCATCAATTCGGCGCTGTGGTCCCACGAGAACAAGGCGGCGCGACGTCGTCCCGCCTCTCCGAGACGGGTGGAGAGCGCCTCGTCGGCGAGAACCGTCCGCATCGCCTCGGCCCAACCCCCGACGTCGGTCGGGTGCACGACGAGCCCGGCATCGCCGACGACCTCCTCGATCGCGCTCCCCGACGACGCGACGACGGGCGTGCCCTGCGACATCGCCTCGAGCGCCGGTAGGCCGAATCCCTCACGCAGACTGGGCATGCAGAAGAGCTCGGCCTCCGCATAGAGCGCGGGCAGGTCATCGGCGGGGACGAAGCCGAGCCGTCGCACCCGGTCGCCGATCCCGTCGAGGTGACCCTCGAGTTGCTCGTGCCAGCCGACGGGACCGACGAGCACCAGTTCCTCGTCCTCGACGTCGGCCCGACGGAACGCGTCGAGCAGGGTCGGGAGGTTCTTGCGGGGCTCGATCGTGCCGACCCACATCACGTAGGGGCGGTCGAGGTGATAGCGATCGCGCACTCGGATGCGATCGGCGTCGGTCACCTCGTGGTGACGCGCACCCCAGGGCACCAACCGCAGGCGATCCGGCGAGAAGCCGGCGGCCACGCAGTCGTCGAGGGTCGCTTCGCTCGGGCAGCACACCAGATCGGCGCGGGCGCGCGCCATCTCGGCGCCGCGGGTGAGGATGCGGACGCCACGCTTGGTGAACTGCGCGGGCGCGAGCAACGGGAACAGGTCGTGGACCGTCACGACGAGCGGCACGTTGCGTCGCGGCGGCACGGTCGCCGCCGTCGCATGCACCACGTCGACGGGATGCGCGGCCCAGGTCGGCGAGAGCAACGGTGTGTGGTGCCAGATGTCGTAGGCGAGTTGGTAGGGCGCGGGAAGCCGCTTCACGGGGATGGTCGGCGTCCAGGGCGCGGGTGGTAACGACCGGCCCCACGGCCCGACGCCGGTGAGTTCGACGTCGTCGCGTTGCACCAGCGCGTCGGCGAGCGAGAGGATCGAACCGGCGGTCCCACCCGGTACTCGATGCCAGCACTGGAGAAGGGTGTAGGCCACTCGGACCGGATCGGCCATCGGATGAGTCTCGCATGCGGCCTCGACGCGCACGGCGACCGACTCGACCGCCGCGCAGACCCCCACGGCTAGTGTTGGCGGCCGATGAGCGAGTTCTGGGTGGACAGGTCCGTGCTGGTCACCGGCGGAAACGGCTTTCTCGGCAACGCAGTCGTGCGGGCGCTTCGCTCCCGCGGCCCGAAGCAGATCATCACTCCGACCAGTGCCGAGTTCGACCTCACCGTGGCGGCCGATGTCGAGGCGATGTTCGAGGCGCACCGGCCCGATCTCGTGATCCATCTCGCTGCGCGTGTCGGCGGCATTGGCGCCAACATGGCGCGGCCCGCCGACCTGTATCTGCAGAACCTGTTGATGGGCACGTTCGTGCTCGACGCGGCCCGCCGGTTCGAGACGCCGAAGTCGGTGATCGTCGGCACGATCTGCTCGTATCCGAAGCACACGCCTGTGCCGTTCAGCGAGGAGTCGCTCTGGCAGGGCTACCCCGAAGAGACGAACGCGCCCTACGGCATCGCCAAGCTCGCGCAGCTCGTCCAGGTGCAGGCCAACCGGGCGCAGTACGGCCAGTCGGCGATCTATCTCATGCCCACGAATCTCTACGGCCCGGGCGACAAGTTCAACCCGGCGGTCAGCCATGTGATCCCCGCGCTGATCAAGCGGTGTGTCGACGCGAAGCGTGACGGCGCCGACTTCATCGAGGTGTGGGGCACTGGCTCGGCGAGTCGCGAGTTCCTCTTCGTCGACGACGCGGCCGAGGGCATCGTGTTGGCTGCTGAGCTGTACGACGAGGCCGACCCGGTCAACCTCGGCACCGACGAAGAACGGCCCGTCCGCGAGCTCACGACGCTCATCGCGGGGCTCGTCGGCTACGAGGGCGAGATCCGCTGGGACCACTCGAAGCCCGACGGCCAACCGCGCCGCCGCGTCGATCCGTCGCGGGCGAAGCGGTGCTTCGGGTTCGAGGCGGAAGTGCGCTTCGAGGACGGCCTGCGCCGCACGATCGACTGGTACCTCGCGAACACCGATGTCGCCGAAGCACGCGCCGAGTAGCCGCTGTCTCGCGCCGCGCCTGGTCGGCGCTGTGTCGCTGTGCGTCGCGCTGCTCGTCGGCGTCGCCGGATGCCATCAGGAGGCGAACCAGACCGCGAAGCGGGTCTACCCCACCGTTCCCGACATCTTCGAGAGCACGACCGCTGTCGGGGCGCCGTCCGACACCACCGCGGGTGGGACCGACGGCGTGCCCTCGACGACCGAGTCGATCACGATCCCGGTCCCCACGGTGCCGGTGTTCGTGCCCACGTCCACGATTCCCGCGTCCGCGTGCCACGACGGTGCGGTCCAGCCTTTCCTGCAGTGCCTGCTGTCCTACCTCGACTCGAAGATTCCGTTCGGTGATGGGGCCAAGTCGTCGTACCTGATGGCGCTCTCGTCGCCGTTCCGAGCCGACCGACCCGTGGGTCCGCTGGCCGATTCGAAGGTGCTGGCGTGCCGGCCCGACACCGTGTTCCAGTCGCTCTGCGTCGTCGCGAACATGCCCGTCCCCGCGGGCCGCCCCACGAGCCTCGACCACCTTTTCGTCGTGATGGTCTCGTACCGTGCGGCGGTCGAGAGTCAGAGCAAGCCGGGGCCCGAGTTGATGTCGATCCTGACCGTGAAGCACTGCGCGCACAGCCAGTGGGACGGCACGTGCCGGATCCTGGTGCCATCCGTCAAATAGCCCGGCGCGAGAACGCGAAGCGAGAGCTACGAAGCGATTGCGGCGCGGAAGTACTCGATGGAGGGGACCAGGCCCTCGCGCAGCGAGACCTTCGGCTCCCAGCCGAGCAGCTCGCGGGCCCGCGTGATGTCGGGCTGACGCTGCGTGGGGTCGTCGATCGGGAGCGGCTCGAAGACCAACTCTGACGACGATCCGGTGAGCTCGAGGACGACATCGGCGAGTTCGATCATCGTGAACTCTCCGGGATGGCCGATGTTGACCGGCTCGTGTTCGTCGGAGTCGAGCAGCGCGAGCACGCCGGCAATCGTGTCGGAGACATAGCCGAAGCTGCGTGTCTGCGATCCGTCGCCGTAGATCGTGATCGGCGCGCCGGTGATCGCCTGGACGATGAAGTTCGACACGACGCGGCCGTCGCCGGGGCGCATGCGCGGGCCGTAGGTGTTGAAGAAGCGGACGATGCGGGTGTCGACACCGAGCGTGCGGTGGTACGCCATCGTGACCGCTTCGGCGAACCGCTTCGCCTCGTCGTAGACGCTGCGCGGACCGTGCGGGTTGACATTGCCCCAGTACGACTCGGGCTGCGGATGGAGCTCGGGGTCGCCGTAGATCTCCGACGTCGACGCGACCATGAACCGGGCGCCGTGTGCATGGGCGACGTCGAGGCTGTTGAAGGTGCCGTCGCTGCCGACCCGCAATGTCTCCAGTGGGAAGGCCAGGTAGTCGCGCGGCGACGCGGGCGACGCGAGGTGCAGCACGGCGCCGACCTCGCCGTCGACCTTGAACGTCTCGTTCACGTCGTGGCGGATGAACTCGAAGTCGCCTCGCCCGGTCAGGTGGGCGATGTTGGTCTCGGATCCGGTGAGCAGATTGTCGATGCAGACGACCTCGTCACCACGCGCGAGCAGGGCCTCGCAGAGGTGGGAACCGAGAAACCCGGCCCCTCCAGTCACCACCACGCGCATCGGGATGTCCCCTCCACCTCGAAATCCAACCGCTGATGGTACCGGTCCGAGAGCGTGCGCCGACAGGTGGCACGCTCCGTGAAGTCAGCGCCGACCGATGCCCTCGTAGGCGAACCCTGACTGGTGCACCCTCGACCGGTCGAGCAGATTGCGCGTGTCGACCACGCTCGGCGTCTTCATCGCGCCGGCGAGCTCATCGAGGTCGATCCACTTGAACTCGTCCCACTCGGTGAGCACGACGAGCACCTCGGCCCCCTGCGCCGCGGTCATGGCGTCGGGCGCGACCGCGATGCCCTCGATCTCTGAGCGGATCGCCGGGTCGTAGGCCAGCACGTCGGCGCCGAGCGCCTGCAAGCGCTTGATGACCTCGATCGCCGGCGACATGCGCGTGTCGTCGGTGCGAGCCTTGAAGGTGAGGCCCCACGCGGCGATGCGCTTGCCGTCGACTGACCCGCCGGCCGCGTTGACGACCTTGCGCACGACGCGCTCGAACTGTTCGTCGTTGACCTCGACGACACCCTTCAGGAGGCGGAAGTCGTAGCCGGCGTCCTCGGCGATCCGCACGAGAGCGATGGTGTCCTTCGGGAAGCAGGACCCGCCCCATCCCGGGCCGGGACGAAGGAACTCCTGGCCGATACGCTTGTCGTAGCCCATGCCGAGCACCACGTCGTTGACGTCGGCGCCGACGGCCTCGCACACCGCGGCGACCGCGTTCACGAAGCTGATCTTGGTGGCGAGGAACGCGTTCGACGCGTACTTGATCGTCTCGGCCGACGCAGGATCGGTGACCATGATCGGCGCCGTCAGTCCGATGTAGAGGCCGGCCATGCGAATCGCTGCGGCCTGGTCGTCGCTGCCGATGACGACGCGGTCGGGATGCAGGAAGTCGTGCACCGCCGATCCCTCGCGGAGGAACTCGGGGTTCGACACGACGTACACGTCGCCTCGCTGGAGCGCTTTCTCGACGACGCGTGTCGAGCCGACGGGCACGGTCGACTTGTTGATCACGATCGCCTCGGACTGCAGGTGCGGACCAATGGTCCGCGCCGCGGTCTCGACGTAGGACAGGTCGGCCGAACCGTCGTCGCCCTGCGGGGTCGGCACGCTGAGGTAGACGAACTCGCGGTCGGCGACGGCCGTCGGCGCGTCGACGACGAACCTGAGGCGCCCGGATCGGCGGCCCTCGCGGATCAGGTCGTCGAGGCCGTCCTCGAGGATCGGCACCTCGCCCCGGTTGAGCGCGTCGACCTTCGCCTCGTCGATGTCGACGCACACCACGTCATGACCGATGTGGGCGAGGCACGCACCCGTCGTCAGACCGACGTAGCCGGTGCCGATGACGGCGATCTTGCTGGGCATGGATCCCCTTCCGAGTGTTCAGCCACCGCACTTGGCGCTGGCGACGGGGTCGGTCGGAAGGAACCCGATCGCCGCCGTCGTCGTCGGCGCAGAGGTACTCGGCAGGGTATCGGTCGAACCCGAGGAAGTCACAGGCGAGGAGCTCGCCGTGGTGGTCGTCTCGAAGATCGTCGAGGTCGTCGTCGTACTCGTGGTGAGCGCCGACTTCTTCGACGTCTTCTTCAGCGTCGTCGTGGTCTGCGACGTCACATCAGGCGTCGAACTCGACGTCGAGCTGCTCGTGGTACCGAGGCCGCGACCCAGCGGCGTGGTCGGCGCGGGGACGAGCGAGGCATCGCGTGGCGACGATCGCAGCGACGTGAGACCCGACCCCGGGATCACCTCGACGCGCTGGCCGGGTAGATCGGACTGGTACTGGAAGGTGGTGTTGCCGTCGAGAGAGCGGGCCACCAGTTGCGCCGCACCCGAGCCCTTCGGTCCGTAGCGGACGACCGTCGACGAGGCTGCCTTCGCAGTGCCGTACTGGACCGCGTCGGCATCGAAGCCGGCCTTCTCGAAGCCGGCGACGAGCGCCGCCGAATTGGGGCTCGCCGCGGGCACGTCGACGATGACCTGTTGAGGGGTGACGAGGAGACTCGACGCAGTGCCACGGAAGATGTCGAGGATCGGTTCCGCGTCCTTCCAGACGACGTCCTGATAGGAGATCACCGAACTGCCACCCGAGGTCGTCGGCAGTTGATAGGTCTTCAGTTTGTCGACGGAGAACGATCGGAACCGTTCGATGAGATCCTGGATCTGACCCACCTTGAACTCGGAGTCGACGATGACCGACTTGAGGCCCGCGTTGATGAGTCCGAGTGCGGTGGCGGGGTTGCGGAGACCCTTTTCGATCGCACGTTGCGCAACGCGGCGCATGAACTCCTGCTGGCGGTTGATCCGGCCGAGGTCGCCCGTCGGATCGCCCTTCCAGTGGCCATCGATCTCGTAGAGCATGTGCCGCGATCGGGCGTAGGCGAGCGCCTGGTTGGGGTCGACCGTGATGCATCCCGTCTTCACGAGGTAGAGGCCGGTGGTCTGATCCTTCACCGGCGTGTTCAGGTAGATCGGCACGCCGCCGAGCACCTGCACGACATCGCGGAAGCCCTTGAAGTTGACCTGCGCGTAGTTGCTGATCGAGATGCCGAAGTCGTGCTTGATCGTGGCAATGACATTGGCCGGGCCGCCCGCGGGCATTGCCGAGTTGATCTTCGAGTTGCTCCAGCGCGGCGCGACCGGCAGCCACGAGTCGCGGGGGATCGACAGCAGATCCGCCGTGTTCGCTTTGGGATCGACGCGCAGGATCATGATCACGTCGGCGAGGTTCTCGCCAGAGTCACGACCCTTGGCGATGGGCTCCTTGCTGCTGATCCCCGCGGTGCTGTCGGTGCCGATGAGCAGGATGTTGCGAGGCTCGTCGCTCCCCCGCTCCGGCGCGGCGACGCCGCCGATGCCCACGACCGGCAACTCGGATGCCTTCTGGCGCACGTAGGCGAGCCCTCCGGCAGTGCCGAGACACACGATCACGAGGAGCGCGTTGAACGTGATGAGGAGGCGTTGCGGCCACGTACGACGGGACCGACGCCGTCGGGGAGACGCCACGAACTCACGGTAGCAGCGGGCTTCGTGACCGCCGGATCACGCCCGGATCACGCCCGGATCACGCCCGGATCACCGCCGGATCACCGCCGGATCACCGCCGGATCACCCCAGCCGCCGGCAGCCGTAGTCTCGCGATGTGGCTCGATCGACCGCAGGACCAGCGCTGGCCGTGGTCGGAGGGCGCCTCTGCACCGACCTGATCGACGTCACCAGCGATCTCGAGGCGCTCGACGGCGAAGGTTTCTGGGCCGTCGCCCTGCCCTACGACGGAACGCCGGTGTGCGCGCGATTCCGCTCGGTGCAACCGGCTCGCCCCTGGACGGGACCGTCGTGGCACGGGCCCGCGACGACCGAGTGGCGCAGCAGTCTCGATCGCGACCAGTTCAGCGCAGCGGTGAGTTCCATCCGCGAGTCGATCGCCGCAGGCGACGTCTACCAGGTCAACCTGACGCGTCGTCTGCGCGCGCCGATCGGCGACGGACCGAACCAACGGATCGAGGCACTCGGCGCCGAGCTCGCCGAGGGAAATCCTGCGCCGTACAGCGCGGTCGTGTCGCTGCCCGACCACGGGGTCGCGGTCGCCTCCGCGTCGCCCGAGCGGTTCGTGTCGCGCCACGGCCAACTGGTGCGATCGTCGCCCATCAAAGGCACCGCGGCCGGCCCCGGCGACTTCCTTCCGAAAGACCGAGCCGAGAACGTCATGATCGTCGACCTCGTGCGCAACGACCTCGGACGGGTGTGCGAGTGGGGCTCGGTGACGGTGCCGTCGCTGTTCGCCGTCGAGCCGCATCCAGGGCTGTTCCACCTGGTGTCGACCGTCGAGGGGCGGCTGCGCCCCGGTGTCGGGTGGGCGGTCATCATCGGCGCGACGTTCCCACCCGGATCGGTGACGGGCGCACCGAAGTTGTCGGCGTGCGACATCATCCGCCGCCTCGAGCCCGAGCCGCGGGGCTGGTACTGCGGGGCGATCGGCTGGGTCGACGCGGATCGACGGCAGGGCGATCTGAACGTGGCGATCCGTACGTTCTGGATCGAGGACGGCGGATTGCATTTCGGCACCGGCGGCGCGATCACCTGGGACTCGACGGCCGACGGCGAGTGGATCGAGACCGAGTTGAAGGCGGACCGCCTGTTGCGCGTCGCGTCTGGTCGTCTGTCCAGTGCCGGCGCCGTCCCGGTCGCCGGTCCGACCGATGGGTGACGTCTGGATCAACGGCGTCGTGTGCGACGAGTCGCAGGCGACGGTCGCGTTCGATGATCGTGGTTTCACGGTGGGCGACGGCGTGTTCGAGGCGATCAAGGTCACGGCGGCCGGTGCGTTCGCTGTGGGGCGGCACCTGAAGCGGTTGCGCGCCGCTGCCGAGCGGGTCGCGATCCCGCTCGTCGACGACGAGGTGCTGCGCGGCGCGATCGACGCGGTCGTCGCGAGCGTCGACGTGGCGGAGCAGGCGTGGGTCGTGCGGATCACGCTCACCGCGGGGCGGGGCGGCGCGACCTCGCGCGTCGATCACGAACCGACGCTGGTCGTCGCGCTGCGTCCCGCGGGGTCGCCGCTCGAGACGATCGACGTGGCGATCTCGCCGTGGCCGCGCAACGAACGCGCGGCGTTGGCCGGCGTGAAGACGACGTCGTACGCGGAGAACGTCGTCGCGCTCGACCATGTGCGCGGGCTGGGCGCCGACGAGGTGCTGTTCGCGAACACGGTCGGCGAGCTCTGCGAGGGATCGGGCACGAACGTGTTCGTCGAGGTCGACGGTCGGTTGGTCACGCCGCCGCTCGCGTCGGGTTGTTTGCCCGGTGTGACGCGGGCGTTGTTGCTCGAGGCCGGGGTCGGTGTCGAGGTGACCGTGCCGATCGAGGCGTTGGCGGTGACGTCCGAGGCGTTTCTGACGTCGACGACCCGCGAGGCGCAACCGGTCCGGTCGATCGACGGGCGAGTCTTATCCGGCGTACCGGGGCCGCTGACGATCGCCGCCGCCGCGGTCTGGCGGTCGAGCTACGGCCCCGGCCGGCCACTCGATCCTTGAGGCGCTACGACGGACCGAAGTCTGGCGACCAGACTGGTCCGTTGGCGGGAATCTGCCGCCGACCCAACTCTCTCGACGTGGCCATCCCGATCATTGTCGTCCGCGTGGAGATCCCTGCGTCGTGCTAATTTCAGTGTCAGTGGTCTGATGTAGAGTGATCTCATGACGAACACCAGTTCGACATTCGAGACAGAGGCCCCACCGACGATCGGTGAGCTTCGCGCCGAGATGGCCTCGCTG
>JAYTFP010000135.1:0-10727 GCA_043734285.1 Acidimicrobiaceae bacterium | reverse complement strand
CAGCGAGGCCATCTCGGCGCGAAGCTCACCGATCGTCGGTGGGGCCTCTGTCTCGAATGTCGAACTGGTGTTCGTCATGAGATCACTCTACATCAGACCGCTGACACTGAAAGGGGTGATGTGCGCGGTGACAACCGTCAGCGACGGTTACGGACGCTCACCCTCACTCGGCCCAGATATCGAAGTGGTCCTCGTCGTGAGAGCAACTGCTCGGGTGCGCTGGCCTGGCTCCGCAGAGAGGGCAAGCCGGGTCGCCGCACTGAGTCTCGAGCCAGAAGTCGCATTTCGGGCAGTACGACGAGTCATGGACATCGCAGAACAGGAGGCCGGTCCCGCACGTTGGACAGTTCGGGTGGCCTGACACAATCAGTCACCGACACTCAAGAGGAAGTTCGCGATCCAGCGCGCCACGGTGGCGCGGTCGAGTGCCGCATCCGGCGCGTCGGCGACGTCGAGGCTCGCGAGCGCGGCGTTCGAGGTCTCGGCGCCCATCAGGTCGTAGCGCAAGGTCGTCAATCGGCGCGACAGGTCGATCGTGAACTCGGGATGGGCCTGGATGCCGATCGCCCGCGCTCCGATCTCAAAGGCGGCGACCGGGCAGTAGCCGGCGCTGGCGAGCACCACCGCGCCCGACGGGAGCTCGGCGACCTGGTCCTCGTGGCTCGCGATCAGGCGGAAGCGTTCGAGCGGTGGATCCATCCAGGGCCGCGACTCGATGACGTCGTAGCTCTTCACGCCGGCACCCCAGCCGACCGGCGCGCGTTCGACGCGGCCGCCGAGCGCGACCGCCAGCAGCTGGTGTCCGAAGCACATCCCCGCGAAGGGGCGCTCGTGCGCGACGAGTTCGAGGATCAGGTCGGCGAGTTCCGCGATCCACGGGTCGTCGTCGCCGACCGATGCCCGCGAGGGCGACGTGAGCCAGCCGTCGCACTCGTCGATCGACACGGGGAGCGCGCCTTCGACCGCGTCGTAGACGACGAGTTCGACGTCGAACGGCGAGAAGAGTTCGCCGAACAGCTCGGGATAGTCGCCACCGACATCGAGGGCGTCGGCGTGTACGTGGCCGCACACGAGCAGTCCGAGGCGAGTCACCGGCTGTTCACGTCACCTGAAGTGGAAGACCTGCGCGGCACCGGCCGTGCCGGCGGCGTCGTCGAGCGGCGCAACCAGTCCGCGATCGCGCAGGATGGGCAGCACGCCCTCGCCGACCCACCAGGCCTCCTCGAGATGCGGGTAGCCCGACAGGATGAACTCCTCGAAGCCGAGGTCGGCGTACGTGCCGATCAGATCGGCGACCTCGTCGAAGCTTCCCACCAACGCGGTGCCGGCTCCGCCGCGGACCAGGCCGATGCCGGCCCAGAGGTTGGGGTAGATCTCGAGGCCCTCGCGCCCCGTCGACCCGCCGGATCCCGCCTGCTCGTGCAGGGCGGCCATCCGTCGCTGACCCTCCGACTGAGTGCCGGCGAAGTCAGCGCGTGCAGCCGATATCGCCTCAGGCGAGATGCCGTCGAGCAGCGCGTCTGCGACGGCCCAGGCCTCGGCCGAGGTCGGGCGGGCGATCGTGTGGAAGCGGATGCCGAGACGCAGCTCGCGACCCTCGGCCGCGGCGAGGTCGCGCATCCGCCCCACCCGCTCGGCGACCATGTCGGGCGGCTCGCCCCACGTCAGATACACGTCGGCCGTCCGCGCCGCGACGTGCTCGGCGTTGCCCGATGCGCCGCCGAAGTAGATGTCCGGCGTCGGTCGTGGCACCGCTCGCGTGTCGGCGCCCTCCACGCGGTAGTGGTCGCCGTCGTAGTCGAACGGTTCATCGGCCCAGGCGCCCCGCATCACGTCGATGAACTCGCCCGCGCGTTCGTAGCGCGAGGCCTTGTCGTGGAAGTCGCCGAAGCGTGCGAGCTCAGCAGGTTCCGCGCCGACGACGATGTTGAGCGCGAGCCGGCCGCCCGAGAGGCGCTGGTAGGTCGAGGCCATCTGCGCGGCGAGGGTGGGGGAGAGCAGTCCCGGACGGAACGCGACGAGGAACTTCACGCGTCGTGTGCGGTCGATGAGCATCGCGGTGCTGATCCAGGCGTCTTCACAACCGGTTCCGCACGGTGTCAGCAACGCGTCGAAGCCGAGGATGTCGCAGGCCGACGCGACCTGCGTGAGGTAGTCGATCGACGGATGCCGTGGCGGCGCGCCGTCGTCGGACGGCACCACATCGCGTGAATCGCCCCCGGTCGGGAGGAACCAGTGGATCTTCAGCATCGGGGCAGGGTATTGCACCCGGGGGAGACCTCACCCACACGCGTTTGTCGCCATAGGGTACGCCAGTGATTCGACGCCTCCTGGTGGTGCTGGCGATCGCGGTCGGCGTCGGCGCTTCAGCGGTGGCGTTCGCGTCGCCGGCATCCGCACACGCCACGCTCGAGAGCACGTCACCAGCCGCCGACGAGGTGCTCCAGACCCTGCCGACCGAGGTCGTCCTGCATTTCGACGCGGCGGTCGACGCGTCGATCGGTGGTGTCGACGTCTACGGCCCCGACGGCGTGCGGCTACCGGCCGCAGCGCTCCGCCGCCTCGACGGTGGCAAGGCGATCCACCGGCCCATCACGGTCACCGCGCGGGGCACCTACACCGTCAGCTGGCGGGTCGTCTCCGAGGACGGGCACACGATCACCGGGTCCTTCGTGTTCCACTACATCGAGAAGCGTGGATCGAGCACCGTCATCGGCGAATCGGGTTCGGCCGCCTCGATCCTCGGCTGGTTCTCCCGCTGCCTGATCTTCATCGGTGCGATGACCTGCATCGGCGCGATGCTGCTCGGCCTCGTCTCGTCGATGTCGGATCACCCACGACTCGGTGCCCTGGCGTGGTGGGGCAGCTGCGCGGCGCTCGTCGGATCGTTGGGGGCGCTCTGGTCGAGGGCCGCTCAGGCGTCGGGCAAGTCGTTGTGGTCGTCGTTCTCGGTGGTCGGAGAGCTCGTCTCGTCGAATCGCTCCGGCGCGCTCGACGCGTCGCGGATCGCAGTCGCGATGATCGCCGTCGTCGCCCTGCTCACGATCGGCCGATCGCGGTTCGTCGCTCTCCCCGCGATGGCCGTCGTGCTCGACACGTTCTCGCTGAGCGGCCACGCGTGGACGGCATCGCCCGTCGCGGTGACCGTGACCGTCGACACGGTCCACCTGCTCGCGGCAGCGGCGTGGGCCGGCGGCCTGATCGCTCTGGCCTGCGTCGTGCGGACACTCGACGATCCCAAACCCGTCATGCGGCGCTTCTCCGCGATCGCGACCGTGGCGTTGCTGGTCGTGATCGCGACCGGCTCGGTCTCGTCGCTCGTGCACGTCGACTCGTGGTCGAGTCTGCTGCACACCGACTACGGCAACCTCCTCATGATCAAGGTCGGCGTCGTGGCGGTGATGGTGGCGCTCGGGGTGACGCATCGGCGGATCGTCGCGAAGGGGTTCGAGATCGTCGGGCACCGTCTCGCGACCATCTCGCTCGAGGCGCTCCTCGGCATCGTCGTGATCGGCATCACCGCGGGGCTCATCTTCACCGCGCCGGCGGTCGACACCGCGCCGCGCAAGTACTCGGTGACGCAGACGACGCCGTCGGGACTCATCCGTCTCGACGTCAGCCTGGCCCGCGTCGGCGCCAACAACCTGCGTCTCACGTTCCTCGGTGCCGACGGTCGCCTCCGCGCGGTCGACAACGTGCAGGTGGATGTCGGTACCGACTCCATCGCCCCCCGTAGGCTGACCACCGCCATCGACGATGCCAGTCACTGGACGGTCTCCGGTGCGTCGCTCGCGGCACCTGGCAAGTGGATGGTGACCATCGTCGCCACGCACAGCGAAGGGTTCGGGGACGCGGCCAACGAGGTATCCGAGACGACGAGGTTCGAGGTGATGTTGAAGTGAGATCCAGATTTCGCACGGCACTCGCGTGTGCAGCGGCGGCCGTGGCACTGGCAGTCGCGCTGGTGATGCTCGGTCCCGTGCCGTCGGCATCGGCCCACGGCGGGCCCGGCAAGATCCAGGTGCTGTCGCGCACGCAGAGCCCCGGCCAGGTCATCTACAAGATCAAGCTGTTCTTCGTCGATGACAACGATCCGGGCGCGAATGCCTCGATCACTGCGGTCGGCGGTCTGGCCGGGCAGCAACCGGTAGGACCAGTGGCGTTCACCGCGACGCCGACCGAGGGCGAGTACACCGCGACCGTGAACTTCCCCGTCGGCGGTGACTGGGCCGTTCGTTTCAACGCGATCGAGCCGCCCGCGACCCTCACTGAGGTCGCCCACGTCGTGGCGCCGGCAACGACGACCGCCGAGGTGACCACAGCAGCGCCCGCGCCTCCGGCCACGGTCGGGGCGTCGTTGTCGGGTGGCGAGTCGGGCAGCGGCTCGAGTGCGTTGCCCTGGGTGTTCGGCGGGCTCGTCGTGATCGTCATCGCGGTCGTCATCGCGATGTTCTCGCGCAAGCGCTGATCGCTCGTGATGCGCGTGGCGCTCGTCTCGGCGCGCGTCTCTGAGGGTCACGACGATGACGCCCCGCTCCTGATCGCTGCGCTGACGGCCCGTGGCGCCCACGTCGAGGTCGTCGACTGGGACGACCCCGGCGCAGCCTGGGGTTCGTTCGACCTGGCGGTGATCCGCTCGACGTGGGACTACACACAACGACTCGACGACTTCCTCGAGTGGACCGAGGTCGCCGGTGCCATGACGCGCCTGCACAACGACCCATGTGTCATCACCTGGAACTGCGACAAGCGCTACCTGCTCGACCTCATCGCCGCCGGCATCGCGGTGGTGCCGACCGAGTACCTCGATCCGGGCGACCTGGTGGTGCTGCCGGCGGCAGGCGAGTTCGTGGTCAAGCCGACGGTCTCCGCCGGTTCGCGGGACACGGCGCGCTACGGCACATCGTCCGACCGGCAGCCGCAACGTGAGGCCATCGCCCACGTCGATCGACTCCTCAACGAGGGCCGCACCGTGATGGTGCAGCCCTATCAGCGGTCGGTCGACGAGAAGGGCGAGACCGCTCTGATCTACTTCGGTGGCGAGTTCTCGCACGCCGTCGGCAAGGCCGCGCTGCTGCAACCCGATGCGCAGCCGACGTCAGCGCTCTTCGCTCCGGAGTCGATCACGACCCGTGAGGCGAGTGACGACGAGCGGGCTCTTGGCGCCGCGGTGATTCTGTCGCTCGCGTCGATCCCGGCGCTCGCCGAGGTCGAATGGCCGCCGCTCTACGCGCGCATCGACGTGGTCGAGGCCGACGACGCGACGATGCGGGTCCTCGAGGTCGAGTTGATCGAGCCGTCGCTGTTCCTGCCGACGGCCGCAGGAGCTGCCGAGCGGTTCGCCGATTCGATCGTCGCCGCCGCTCGCTGAGAGCGTGCGCAGTACGCTCCGCCCGTGGAGCCGCAGGCGGCGTTGGCGGATGCTCGGCCCCATGTGTTGTGGTTCGACGTGCCCGAGAGGCCCGACGAACTGCCGTCGCTCGACGGCGACACGACCGCCGATCTCGTCATCGTCGGAGGCGGCTACACCGGGCTGTGGGCAGCGGTGCAGGCGAAACAGGGCGACCCCGATCTCGTCGTCGTCGTCATCGAGGCCGGTCGCCTGGGTGAGCAGGCCTCGGGCCGCAACGGCGGGTTCTGTTCGTCGTCGTTGACGCACGGCCTCGAGAACGGCCTGGCGCGGTTCGGCCAGGAGCTCGCGAGGATCGAGGAGTTGGCGCGCGCGAACTTCGCGGCGATCGCGTCGGACATCGACACCTACGGCATCGACGCAGAGTGGCAGCCGACCGGCACGCTCACCGCCGCCGTCGCGCCGCATCTCGTGGCCGAGCTCTCGCGGGCGGCCGAGGTCGCTCGGCGGTTCGGCCACGAGGTCGAGCTGCTCGATCGCGAGGCGGTACGCGCCGAGATCGGGTCGCCGACCTTCGAGGCGGGCATGTGGCAACGGACGGGGGAGGCGACGGTGCAGCCGGCGAAGCTCGCGTGGGGACTCGGCACTGCCGCACACGCCTTGGGCGTCCGGCTTCACGAGCACACCGCGATGACGTCGGTGCGCCGCGATGGAACCGGGATGGTCGTGACGACGCCGCAAGGTCGCGTCCGGTGCCGCTCGGTGCTGGTCGCGACCAACGGCTTCCGATCGCCGGTGCGCGCGATCAACCGGATGGTCGCGCCCGTCTACGACTACGTGCTTGCCACCGAGCCCTTGACGGCGGCACAGCTCGCATCGATCGGGTGGCGACATCGTCAGGGGCTGGCCGACACGACCAATCTCTTCCACTACTCGAGACTCACCGCGGACGACCGCATCGTCTGGGGCGGCTACGACGCGGTGTACCACTACGGCAATCGCGTCGATGCGTCGCTCGAACAACGCGACTCGACGCACCAGATGTTGGCGCGGCACTTCCAGACGACGTTCCCGCAACTCGCCGACGTGCGGTTCAGTCATCGATGGGGTGGCGTGATCGACACGTGCAGCCGATTCTCGGTGAGCTTCGGTACGGCCCACGGTGGTCGCCTCTCGTATGCGGTGGGCTACACGGGGCTCGGCGTGGGCGCGTCGCGCTTCGGCGCGAGGGTCGCGCTCGACCTGTTGCTCCACCCCGATTCGGCGCTGCTCGAGCTCGGAATGGTCCGCCGTCGCCCGATTCCGTTCCCACCAGAGCCGCTGCGCTGGACGGGGATCGCGCTCACCCGCCGGGCGATGGCCCGCGCCGACGCGAACCAGGGCCGTCGGGGCGCGTGGCTGCAGCTGCTGGATCGTCTCGGGATGGGGTTCGACTCGTAGCCGAGTAGCCGCCGGGGCCGATCGACCACGGCCGCCGGATTGCCGCCGGGCGGGCCGATCCGTAGGGTTCACGCGGTATGCGGAGCCCCAAGGATTTCTTTCAACCACTCGCCGTCGGCGCCCCCACTCCGGTGCGGGAGATCCCGTTCAAACCGTCGCGGATGATCCATTTCTTCCCGCCCCATCTCGACAAGGTCGTCGCGAAGCTGCCCGACATCGCGCCGACCGTCGACATCCTGCTCGGCAACCTGGAAGACGCGATCCCGGCCGACTCGAAAGAGGCCGCACGAGCCGGTCTGGTGAAGGTCGGCAAGGAGATCGACCTCGGCGACACGCAGTTGTGGACCCGCGTCAACAGCCTCGATTCGCCCTGGGTCCTCGACGATCTCACCACTCTCGTCAGCGAGATCGGCGACAAGCTCGACGTCATCATGATCCCCAAAGTCGAGGGTCCCGAAGACATCCACTACGTCGATCGGCTGCTCGCGCAGCTCGAGGCGCGGGCCGGTCTCACCGAGCCGCTGCTCGTGCACGCGATCCTCGAGACGGCGCGCGGTGTCGCGAACGTCGAGGAGATCTGCGCGGCGAGCCCCCGCATGCAGGGTCTCTCGCTGGGCCCCGCCGACCTCGCGGCCAACCGCCGCATGAAGACCACGCGCGTCGGTGGCGGACATCCCGGCTACCTCGTGCGCCAAGACCCGATCGATGGCGACATCCAAGGCGTCCGCGCGACCTACCAGCAGGATCTGTGGCACTACACGATCGCTCGCATGGTCGACGCCTGCGCGGCGAACGGCATCCTTCCGTTCTACGGCCCGTTCGGCGACATCAAGGACACGGTCGCCTGCGAGGACCAGTTCCGCAACGCGTTCCTGCTGGGGTGCGTGGGTGCCTGGTCGTTGCACCCGGTGCAGATCGACATCGCCAGGAAGGTCTTCTCGCCCGACCCCGCCGACGTCGCACACGCGCTGCACGTCATCGAGGCGATGGGCGATGGAACCGGCGCGGTGATGATCGACGGGAAGATGGAGGACGACGCCTCCGTCAAGCAGTGCCACGTGATGGTCAATCTCGCGAAGATGCTGTCGGCGCGTGACCCCGAACTCGCCGCGACCTACGGATTCTGAAGGATCGACATGCTCAGCTCCCGACAGAAGAACGAAGCCGTCGCCGACGCGAGTCAGGCCGCGGTCGCGCAGCATCAACCGCGGCGCAGCGTGCTCTACATGCCCGGCGCCAACGACAAGGCGCTCGAGAAGGCCAAGACGCTGCCGACCGACGCGATCATCTTCGACACAGAAGACTCGGTCGCGCCCGACATGAAGGAGATCGCGCGCGAGCGCGTCGCCGCGGCGGTGACCAGCGGTGAGTACGGCAGCCGCGAGCTGATCATCCGTATCAACTCGCTCGAGACGACGTGGTGGAACGATGACCTGCGTTCTGCCGCCGAGGCCGGACCGTCAGCGGTGCTCGTGCCGAAGGTCAACACGACCGATGACGTGTTCACGATCCAGGCCGTACTCGAGGGGGCGGGTGCCCCCGACTCGACGGCGATCTGGGTGATGCTCGAGACACCCGAAGCCATCGAGAACGCGGTCGCGATCGCCAGCGTGTCCGAGCGCCTCGAGGTGCTGGTGATGGGCACCAACGATCTCGCGAAAGAGCTGCGCGCCGGGCTGGTTCCCGGCCGGGCACCGCTGTTGTGGGGTCTCGGGCGCTGCGTCAACGCGGCCCGCTACACCGGCAAGGTCATCCTCGACGGCGTCTACAACGACGTGAAGAACTCCGAAGGGTTCGCGGCCGAGTGCGCGCAGGGAGCCGAGATGGGCTTTGATGGCAAGACGCTGATCCACCCCACCCAGGTCGAGCCGTGCAACGAGGCGTTCTCGCCGACAGAGGCCGAGATCGAGCACTCGCGCCGCGTCATCGACGCGTTCCAGGAGGGGCTCGCAGAGGGCAAGGGTGTGATCACGGTCGACGGTCGGATGATCGAGAACCTGCACGTCGAGAACGCACGACGGGCGCTGGCGATCGCCGACGCGATCAGCCGTCGTGGAGACGCCTGAGTGACCAAACCCGGGGGGGAGGGATTCCGCCATGACATCGACGGCCTCCGTGCGCTCGCGATCGTCATGGTGGTGGCGTTCCACGGTGCACTGGCGGGATTCTCGGGAGGCTTCGCCGGGGTCGACGTCTTCTTCGTCATCTCGGGCTACCTGATCCAGACGAACCTCTTCCGCGAACTCGATCGCGACGACACCGTGCGTCTCGGCGCCTTCTGGGCGCGGCGGGTGCGTCGGCTCGCGCCGGCGATGGCGCTGGTCGTGGTCACCACGTTGGTGGTCGGTGTGTTCGTGCTGTCACCACTCGAGTGGGGCGACGTCGCGAAGGACGGCGTGGCGACGTCGTTCTACGTGTCGAACATCAAGTTCATCCTGTCGACGACGGATTACTTCCATGCGGGCGCATCGGGCAGCTACTTCCTGCACACCTGGTCGCTCGGCGTCGAGGAGCAGTTCTACATCGTCTGGCCGGTGTTGCTGGTGGCGGTCGCCTGGGTGACCCGGCGGCTCGGCACCGTACGCGCCCGGACGCGCACGACCGTGCTGGCGCTGCTCAGCCTCGGGTCGTTCGCGCTGTCGGTCGTGTTGACGTCGCGCGGCACACCGTGGGCGTTCTTCGGTCTGCCGACCCGGGCGTGGGAGTTCGGTCTGGCGGGCCTGCTCGTCGTGGCACCACCCCATCCGGCGCTGGAGCGGCGCGCGGTGCAACTGGTCCTCGGAGTCGGCGGCCTCGGATGCCTCGTCGCGTCGCTGGTGGTCTTCGACGGCGCGACGCCGTATCCCGGGTCGGCCGCGCTGCTACCGGTCGTGGGCACGCTCGCCCTGCTGGCGGTGGGTCGCGCAACGAGCACCTCGATCGTGTCGAAGGCCTTGTCGTGGCGCCCCCTCGGCTGGCTGGGTCGTCACTCGTATTCGTGGTACCTGTGGCACTGGCCGCTGATCCTCTTCGCGGTCATCGAATGGGGCGACTCGACCTGGGTGAAGGCCCTCGCGTCGTTCGGCGCCTTGCTGCCGGCGATGCTGACATACAAGTTCGTCGAGCAGCCCGTGCGGTTTCATCGGCGGCTGGTCCATCGGGTCGGTGTCACGTTCGCGATGGGCGCGGTCCTGCTGCTCGTGTCGGCGGGATCCGCCGTCGCGATGGACCTGACCGCCCGGCACGACATCGCCGGATCGTCCTTGCTGCAGCGATTGCAGAAGGCGTCGGCTGAGCGTCGCGAGATCCGGCTCGACGGGGCGGGCTGTCCGGACGTGTTGACGATCGGCAAGGACCGTTCGTGCGAGTTCGGTGACGTGTCGCCGACGCACAAGGGCGTCGTCATCCTCAGCGGTGACTCGCACGCACGCCACTGGGTGCCCGCGCTCGACCAGGCGGCGAAGGATCGGCAGTTGATGCTGGTCCTGCGCTATCGCGGCGCGTGCCCGGCGGTCGAGCTGCATCTTGCCGGCGGCGCACCGAACGGACAGGGTCCCGACACCGCCTGCTACGAGTACCACCGGGGCACCGAGCGGGTGATCGCCGCGGTGCATCCGATGGCGGTCATCGTGTCGGAGGTGTCGAACTACTCCGAGATCTTCGACACACACGATCAGCCACTCGACGCGGCTGCGCAACACCTGGCGTGGAGCGAGGCGCATGTCGCCTACGCCGAGCACCTCCGAGGTCTCGGCATCCCGTTCGGTGCGGTCATCGACGGCCCGTCGTTCCTCGAGAACCCCGCTCGCTGCGTGGCGAAGGCCGGCGCGTTCTCGCCGTGCGAGCCCTCGCGATCCGAGTCGACCAGGGCAGGGCAGCCACTGCGGGACGGTGTCGCGGCCGCGGCTCGGCGCGTGGGGGCGCCGACGATCTCGGCGCTCGACCTGTTGTGCGGGCC
>JAYTFP010000134.1:0-8025 GCA_043734285.1 Acidimicrobiaceae bacterium | reverse complement strand
TTCATCAGCGCGGACTGTCGATTGGTCGTCGCGAAACACAGGTCGCTGCGACCCGGCACCCACATGTCGGGGAAGCGCTCCTTGGTCGCGTCGAGCACGTCTTTCCAGTCGCGGTGGCTCAGCGTGGTCTGCGCCAGCAGCGCGACCGGACCGTCGAACTGCGGCAGCTCGGCGACCTCTTCGATCGACTCGACGCGGTGGATCGACTCGGGCGCGACGGCCATCGTGCCGACCGCCTCCTCGTGCCCGCGGTGGCCGATGTAGACGATCTGGTAACCGCGCCCGGCGCGCACCTTGACCTCGTGGTGCACCTTGGTGACGAGCGGGCAGACCGCATCGACGACGTACCCACCGCGCTCGGTCGCCGCGCGCACGACCTCGGGCGCCGATCCGTGCGCGGACAGCATCAGCGGGCGCCCTTCGGGCACGTCCGCGACGTCGTCGACGAAGACGACCCCGAGATCTTCGAACCGCGCCACGACCCGCTGGTTGTGCACGATCTCGTGGTAGCAGTACACGGGCGGTTCGAAGGCCTTGACCATCCACGCCAGCGCCTTGATCGCCATCTCGACGCCCGCGCAGAACCCGCGAGGTGCAGCGAGGAGCACGCGGTCGACGTCCATGGGGCCCGATTCTACGGCTCCGGTAGGCTTCGCCCATGCCCTCCGCCCGAGTCGTGTCTGTCGCGCCCCGGAGTCCGGCCGACATGGCGGGCGTCCAGATCGGCGACGTCATCAACTCGGTGAACGGTCAACCGGTACGAGATGTCATCGAATACCGGGTGTTGACCGACGATGCCGACGTCTGGCTTGCGTTGGAACGCGGCGGGCTCGACCTCGACATCGAGGTGGCCAAATCCGCCGGCGAACCACTCGGCATCGAGGTCGACTCGGCGGTCTTCGACCGCGTCCGCACCTGCGACAACCACTGCGAGTTCTGCTTCATCTACCAACTCCCCAAGGGCATGCGGCGAAGCCTGTACCTCAAGGACGACGACTACCGACTCTCGTTCCTCTACGGCAATTTCACGACGCTCACCCGTTTCACCGAGGCCGATCTCGAACGCGTCGTCACCGAGGGTCTCTCACCGCTCTACGTGTCGATCCACGCGACCGATCCCGCCGTTCGCGTCGACATGCTGCGCAACAAGCGGGGCGCGATGAGCCTGCGTTGGCTGCGGGCGCTGCTCGATCACGGCATCGAGGTCCACGGCCAGATCGTCGTCTGCCCCGGGCTGAACGACGGTGCGGTCCTCGAAGACACACTCTGTGGCGTCCTCGATGAGTATCCCGAGCTGGCCGATGTCGCCGTCGTGCCGCTCGGGCTCAGCCGTTACAACACCGAGCCCCGCATGCGCGTGCACACCGCCGCCGAGGCCGCGACGGTGTGCGACCTGATCGACGAGTGGCAGGCGATCTTCCTCGAGACGCTCGGCCGACGGATGGTCTTCGCTGCCGACGAGTACTACCTCGTGGCCGGCCGACCGCTGCCCGAGGCGGCGACGTACGGCGAGTTCGGCATGCACGAAGACGGCATCGGCATGGTGCGCGCTTTCGCGATCGAGTTCGAGGGGGCTGCCGGTGATCGCTCGATCGGTGTGCAGCCCGGGTTCTTCGCGTGGGTCGACGGCGCCCCCGCCGACGGATACCGCGCACCGCGGCTCGCCGCGACACCGGTCGCGTTGAAGCCGCGCCGCGACGCTCCGATCGGCGTTCTCACCGGTACGTACGGCGCGACAGTGCTCAGCGCGCTCATCGCGCCGCTCGGCCGCACCGACGTGCGTGTCATCCCGGTGGCCAGCGAGTTCTTCGGTGGCAATGTCGGCGTGGCAGGCTTGATGGTCGGCGAAGACCTACAACGGGTGCTGGCCACAGAGCCCGCCGGCCACCGCTATCTCCTGCCCGATGTCTGCCTGTCGAGGGGCCAGTTCCTCGACGGATTGACGACCGACGATCTTCCGAGACCCGTCGAGGTGATCCCGACCGACGGGGTCGCGCTGCGAAAGGCCCTTGCGTGACCACCGACACCCCGACCGCCCCGACCGAGGACGGCGTCCATCGACCGACCGTCGCCATCGTCGGCCGACCCAACGTCGGCAAGTCGACCCTGCTGAACCGGATCGTCGGTCGCCGCGAGGCGATCGTGCAGGAGAAGCCCGGCGTGACACGTGATCGCAAGATGGTCGAGGCCGATTGGCAGGGCCGCGACTTCACGCTGATCGACACCGGCGGATGGATGGTCGGCGGCAGCGAGCTCGACAAGAAGGTCTCGCGCCAGGCCGAGAAGGCCGTCGCCGAGGCCGACGTGGTGGTGCTCGTCGTCGACGCCACAGTGGGCGTGACCGACGACGACGTCGAGGTCGCACGGTTGCTTCGGAGCCACGTGGGCCCGGTGATCCTCGCCGCGAACAAGGTCGACGACCAGCAGCACGAACATCAGGTGTGGGATCTGATGTCGCTCGGTCTCGGCGAGCCGTGGCCGATCTCGGCGTTGCACGGCCGTGGTACGGGCGACCTGCTCGACGAACTCGTCTCACACTTCCCGGAACCCGTCGAGGAGGTCGTGCGCGAGGCGCCCGACCCCGCCGGTGGGATCAACGCGTTGTTCTCGGTCGCGTTGGTCGGTCGGCCCAACGTCGGCAAGTCGACGTTGTTCAACCGATTGATCGGTGAGGACCGCTCGGTCGTGCACGACATGCCGGGCACGACCCGCGACTCGGTCGACACCGTGGTGATGACCGAGCACGGACCGATCAAGTTCATCGACACCGCCGGAATGCGCCGCAAGAGCCGCATCGACGAGGGCACCGAGTACTTCTCGATGGTGCGCGCGCTGCAGTCGGTCGACGCGGCCGACACCGCGCTGTTGATCATCGACGCGACCGAAGGCGTGACGCACCAGGACCAGCGCCTGGCCGAACGCATCGACGCGTCGGGCTGCCCGATCGTCGTGCTGCTGAACAAGTGGGAGTTGCTCAACGACGACGGGCGGTCGGAGGTTCTCTATCAGATGTCGCAACGCCTGCACTTCCTGGGTGACGCGGCGGTGCTGCGCATCTCGGCGTTGTCCGGCAAGGGCGTGCATCGCCTCATACCCGCGCTCGAGAACGCGATCGAGGCGTACCACCGCCGTGTGCCGACGCGGAAGGTCAACGACGTCATCCGCCGCGCGCAGCAGGCGCAGCCCGGTCCACACGGAGTGCGCGTCCTCTACGCGACGCAGGGGGCGACCGATCCGCCGACGTTCACGCTGTTCGCGAACAAGGCGGTGCCGCCGCACTACCTGCGTTACCTCGAGCGGATGCTGCGCGAGACGTTCGACATGGGTGCGACGCCGATCAAGATGAGGGTCCGCCTGCGCAGCGACTGAAGCTCGATGGGTCACCGTCGGGCTCGGTGATCGGCCGGTATCCTGAACGGTGATGGTGCCCACTTGGTTCCTCCTCGCGTCCTCGGGAGTGGCCGTCCTCGGCGCCGCCTTGTGGTTCCGGGCCGCGACCTTCCGGATTCGATTCCTCCGGCGCATCGACCGCACCTCGACCGACCCCGAAGTGCGGCTGCTCGCCTCCGGTGCGTTGAGTCGTGACCTGCACGCCACAGTGCTCTATGTCGGTGTCGCCGGGGTGCTCCTCGCCGCGGCGATCTCGAAGTCGTCCGACTCGTGGTACCTGTTCGCGTTCCTGCTGCTTCCGGTCGGCAGCACCGTCGTGTTGTCGCGATACGCACGGCGCGACGCCCGCCTCGCCGAGCGGCGACTTCATCTCGAGCAACGCGCGCACGAGACGCTGATGCAGGCCGACCTCGCGCCGAGGATGTGGGCTGCGCGCCTCGCGCCGCCGGTGCTGCCCGACACCCCGGGCTACGAGATCGGCACAGCGCATCAGGCTGGCGCGGGCGTGATGTCGGGCGACCTGCTCGACGTCTTTTACCTGCCGTCGGGTCGTCTGTGCTGCGTGGTCGGCGACGTGTCGGGTCACGACGTCGAGGCGTCGATCACCGCGCTGCAGACGAAGTTCCTGCTTCGCTCGTACTTGCGACGCTACCGCGATCCGGGGCAGGCCCTCGAGGAGCTCAACCGCCAGCTCGTCGATTACGAGCGGCCCGAGGAGTTCGTCTCGTTGTGCGTGATGATCTTCGACGACGACGCCGGCACCGTCCGCTATGCGTCGGCCGGTCATCCGCCGGCGTGGCTGTGCGAGCAGCGCAACGTGCGCCCGCTGCGCGCGACCGGTCCGGTCCTGATGCTCGATCGCGAGTCGACGTACCTGTCGCGTGAGGAGCAGGTGAGCAGTGGTGACGTGTTGCTGATGCTGACTGACGGACTCACCGAGGCGCGCGACGGGCACGAGTTCTTCGGTGAGGAGCGCATCGCCGGGATCCTGCGGCGTCACCACGACGATGCGCCGCAGGTCCTCTGTAAGTCGTTGCTCGACGGGGCGGCCGAGTTCGCCGCGAACGCACTGGCCGATGACGTGACGATCATGGCGATCCGCCGGCGCTGATGCACAATGGCGCACTATGCCTGACGCCGATTTCGACGCTGCCTCCGATCACGCGCTGCGCCTCGCCGCGGCGCTGACCCGAGCACCGCAGGGCAACCTCCACAAGGAGGCCGAGAAGTTGGCGCGGCAGGCCAAGCTCTTCGTGCGTGATCGCATCGAGCTGCTCTGCGATCCCGGCACGTTCGTCGAGGACGGGCTGCTGGCGAATGCACTCGCGACCGACCTTCCTGCCGACGGCGTCGTGACCGGCGTCGGCGAGGTCGACGGTCGAGCAGTGGCGATCATGGCGAACGATTCGACGGTCAAGGCCGGATCGTGGGGAGCGCGGACCGTCGAGAAGATCGTCCGTCTGACCGACCTCGCGCTGCGCGACAGCCTGCCGGTCTTCTGGCTGGTCGACTCGGCCGGCGCCCGGATCACCGATCAGGTCGAGCTCTTTCCCGGACGACGCGGCGCCGGGCGGATCTTCTACAACCAGGTCCGCCTGTCGGGGAAAGTCCCGCAGATCTGCTGCCTCTTCGGCCCGTCCGCCGCCGGCGGCGCGTACATCCCCGCGTTCTGCGACATCGTGATCATGGTCGAGGGCAATGCGTCGATGTATCTCGGTTCGCCGCGGATGGCCGAGATGGTCATCGGCGAGATCGCCACACTCGAAGAGACCGGCGGCGCCCGAATGCACTGCACGGTGTCGGGGTGCGGCGACAATCTGGCGGTCGACGACGAAGACGCGATCGAGCAGGCCAAGGCGTATTTCACGTACCTGCCGTCAGACTGGCGCGCCGAACCGCCGAAGTACGCGCCGGTCGCTCCGAGCCGCGAGCTGACCGCCGACATCGTGCCGGACGAGGAGACGCGCGGCTACGACATGCACACGGTGATCGACTGCCTCGTCGACGCCGAGAGCTTCTTCGAGATGAAGCCGCTGTTCGCGCCCGAGCTGATCGTCGGATTCGGCCTGATGGACGGATCGCCCGTCGGGTTCGTGGCGAACAATCCGATGGTGAAGGGCGGTGTGCTGTTCACCGACACCGCCGACAAGGCCGCTCGGTTCATCTGGTGCTGCGACGCATTCAACGTCCCGCTCGTGTTCCTCGCCGACGTGCCGGGCTACATGATCGGCACCGAGGTCGAACGGCAGGGCATCATCCGGCACGGAGCCAAGATGATCACAGCGGTTGCCGAAGCGACGGTGCCGAAGGTGTCGGTGATCGTGCGCAAGGCCTACGGCGCTGGTCTGTACGCGATGGCCGGCCCGGCGTTCGAGCCCGAGGCGACGCTGGCGATGCCGACGGCGAAGATCGCGGTGATGGGACCCGAGGCAGCGGTGAACGCGGTGTTCGCGAACAAGATCGCGGCGATCGACGACGAGGCCGAGCGCGAGAAGTTCGTCGCCGAGCAACGGGCGATCTACGAAGAGGACGTCGACCTGCTGCATCTCGCGGCCGAACTGGTCGTCGACGCGGTGGTGCAGTGGGGTGACCTCCGGACCGAGCTGCGGCGCCGTCTCGATCGGGCGGCCGGCAAGACCCGCCACTTCAGCGACCGCCGCCACGGCGTCCCACCGGTATGAGGGCGTCTGACATGGGCGAGAGCTTTCCGTCGCGGATCGTCGCGACCGGCCGCGGCATGTCGCGGCGCGACCTGCTGAAGGCGCTGGGCATCGGCATCCCTGGGGCGATCGTGCTGGCCGGCTGCACCCCGACCGTTGCTCCGACCTTTCCGTCGCCGAACCACTCGGTGGCCGACCCCGCGCCGTTCATCGACGGGGTGATCGCCGGCGATCCGCTGCCCGACGGCTCGGTCATCTGGACGCGGGTCGAGCCGCCCATCGGCGGGGGACCGGTCGGAGTGCTCTGGACGGTGTCGCCCGACGAGTCGTTCACGACGGTCGCCGCGGGTGGTGTCATCACGGCGGTCGGCGACGGCGATCATTGCGTGTCCGTGCGCGTCGATGGACTCCAGCCGGATCGCTGGTACTTCTACCGCTTCGAGGCCGACGGCGCGGCCAGTCGCGTCGGTCGCCTCCGGACCGCGCCCCTGGCCGGATCCTCGCCTGATCATCTGCGCTTCGCGTACGCGAGTTGCCAGCAGCTGAACCCGAGCTGGTTCGTGGCGCACAAAGCGGCTGCCGCCGAGCCCGACCTCGCGTTCTTCATGCACCTCGGCGACTACGTCTACGTGAGCGATGGCGGCACGATCACACTCGACGACTACCGCAGCGTGTATCACCGGTGGCGCAAGGAACCGCTGCTGAAGGACTTCCACGCGAAGTTGCCGATGGTCGCGATGTGGGACGACGGCGAGTTCTACAACGGCTACGACCAGCCGCCGCGGAATCCGCCGCGGCTCGCAGCGGCGAGGCAGGCGTGGTTCGAGAACATGCCGGTCATCAATCCGGGTGCGGATCGTGCCTACCGGAGTTTCGCGTGGGGCGATCTGGCCGACATTCCGGTGATCGACGTGCGCGAGTACCGCGATCCGGGGACGACGCAGATCGACCACACGACCGGCAGCGGACTCGATGCCTACGGTCCGACGCGTTCGATCCTCGGCGCTGAGCAGTTCGCGTGGTTGTCGAACGAGTTGGTGACGTCGACCGCGGCGTGGCGCATGATCGGCAACGGCACGCCCATCAACCCGTGGCGGCTCGTGAACCTCGAGTTCCTCCGTCCGTTCCGTCCGGAGATGCCGCCGAACGCGGGGCTCTACACGCCCAGCGACGGATGGGACGACTTCATGGTCGAGCGCCGCGACCTGTTGCAGAAGTTGTCGGACCACGGGGTGAGCGACAACGTCTTCATGACGGGACAGACGCACATCTACATGGCGTCGGAGTTGCGCGTCGATCCCGACGCCGGCGGACCGGTCGTGGCCTACGACTTCGTGTCCGGCTCGATGACCGCGGATCCCGACGTCAAGAAGTCGTACCTGAAGGACCTGCCGCCCGACGTCGCGAGTGGCGTGTTGCGAGTGGCCGAGTCGTGGATGGTGCAGCAGAACCCCGGCATGCGGCAGCTGAACCTCGAGGACCAGGGATACGTCGTGGTCGACCTGACGCCCGAGGAGTGCGTGATCGAGTTCCGCCACATCGACACATACAACCCAGATGCCGAGGCCTACACCGGCTCGAAGTTCCGGATCGTCAAGGGCTCGGGTCACATCGAGATCCTGCAGGCGGAGCACCAGGGCGGCACGCTCCATTGAGTGGCGCCGCGGCCGTGTAGGAATGGGGTGTGCCCTGGTGTGAGGACTGCTCCCGGTTCTACAACCCGAACACCCTCACCGCCGAGGGCGAGTGTCCCGACGGACACCGCGTCGCCGATCCGATCGAGGCCGAGCCCGATCCGAAGATCCCCTGGCACTTCTGGCTGCTGGTGGTCGCGCTCGTCATCTACCTCGGCTGGCGGCTGATCCAGGGCATCGCCTGGCTCGTCTCGTAGCTGACGTCGCCCCGACTAGGGCTTCCTGTCCGGAGGTTGAGTTGGTGATGGGCCTTGTGGAGGGGTTGATCATGCCGCGAGGTG
>JAYTFP010000133.1:0-1562 GCA_043734285.1 Acidimicrobiaceae bacterium | reverse complement strand
GGCGACGCGGCCCTCAAGGTCCACAAGAACCAGGCTGAGGGCAAGCTCGGCGTGCTCTGCCTCGCACCCGAGGCCGGCCTCGGCATCACCGATCCCGAGAAGCGGGCGCGCATCGGCGAGGACAAGATCACCCTCTTCGCCCGCCACGCCCGCGGCGAGCTGTAAGACCGTCGCGCGCACTGTCCTGACGGAGCGTGCCGCCTCACGGCGCACGCTCTCAGCCCTCGTCGTCGAGTCGGTCGACGAGGGTCTTCGGCGCCACGCAGCGGTAGGCGTCCTCGCAGATGGCCGCGATCTCGTCCCAGTCGGGGTCGACGTCGAGCCGAACGCCCAACCATCCGCGGAAGCCGACGTACGGCGGGATGAAGAACCGCTCGGGCTCGAAGTCGACCTGGATGCTTTGCACCCCCGGGGGCGCCGCGCACCAGATCGCGAGTCGTCCGTCGCCGTGGTGGTTGTCGTGGAACATGACGAACGTCTTCTTGTCGCGCACGAAGAACGTCGGCGCCTCGTGGCTCGCCCGTTCGTTCACCTCGGGCAGGTCGAAGCAGATCTCGCGGATCCGCTCGAGTGCGTCGTCGGCGGGTGACTTCGACCGTGGAGCCATCCGCCGAGGATAATGACCTCATGCTGCTCACTGAGATCGATCATGTCGCCATCGCCGTTCGTGACCTCGAGGCCGCGATCGAGTACTACCGATCGGCGTTCGGCGCCGAGGTCCACCATCGCGAGATCGTCGAGTCGGATGGTGTTGAAGAGGCGCTCATCAAGGTCGCCGACAGCTACATCCAGCTGACCGCCGCGACCCGCGACGACTCGCCGATCGCCAAGTCGATCGAGAAGCGCGGCGAGGGATTGCACCACATCGGCTACCGCGTCGATGACTGCGCCGCGGCGCTCGCCGCGATGGTCGCCGCGGGTGCGACCGCGATCGACAAAGCGCCGCGCCCTGGCAGTCGAGGCACGACCGTGGCGTTCGTGCACCCGAAGGGCAGCTTCGGCACGCTCATCGAACTCGTGCAGGAGTAGGTCCTTCTTTCGCCGCACGCGAAGAGAGGACGCCCGGGCGGGGGGACGTCCTCTCTCGGTTGGTGGGCGGATGTTCGGCGTCAGGCCTGGCGTAGTGCCTGCACCTCGAGCTCGATCGAGACCTTCTTGCCGAGCACGAAGCCGCCGGCCTCGAGGGGGGCGTTGAAGCTGACCCCGAAGTTGTCGCGCTCGATCTCGGTCGACGCCTCGAAGGCCACCTTCGAGTTGCCGTAGGGGTCGGTCGCCGCACCCTCGAAGTTCACCAACAGGCTGACCGGCTGGGCGATGCCCCGGATCGTCAGCTCGCCGTCGACGAGCCAGCTGCCGCCGTTCTTCGGCGTGACCTTGGTCGAGCGGTAGGTGGCGGTGGGGAACTGCTCGACGTCGAAGAAGTCGGCCGAACGCACGTGGGCGTCACGGCCCTCGTCGCCGCTGCTGAAGCTCGCGGTCTGGATGGTCACTTCGACCGACGAGTCCTCGGGGCGCTCACCGATGGTGAGTGATCCCGACCAGTCGTCGAAGCGGGCCCGGAC
>JAYTFP010000132.1:0-15876 GCA_043734285.1 Acidimicrobiaceae bacterium | reverse complement strand
CGCCAAATCGATCATGGCCGTCACTGCAAAGCGTCCTTTAGTCGTCAATCTCATGGTCGCCTCTGCTTAATTAGTCAATGAATACAGTTGAGTAGAAGTGGTGCGGTCGATCACCGTCGACCACCTCCCTGCGGTCGCGCCGGGAGCGAGCCTGCCCGAACCGATGCGGATGGCCGTCGAGGTCGCCGGAGCCGTGCCGGCGTCGGTCATCCCGCTCGAGGTCGCGGCGACGCTGTCGACCGACGGCGAGTTGACGTTCGCGCTCTCGAAGACGCACGCGATCCGCTTCGGCGACGGCTCCCAGGCGGCGGACAAGTTCCTTGCCGTTTCGACGATGTTGAGTGGGGCCGTCGACATGACCAACTACTGCGTGCTCGACGTCCGGACGCCGTCCTCGCCGAAAGTCGTCCGCCCGCCCTACTGCCCCTGAGCGTGCGCCGGTCGGCGGCACGCCCCATCAGGAGAGAGCCCATTCGACGAGGCCGAAATCGTCGTCTCGACCCTCACGTGAGCGTTCACCTAGGATGAACGTCTAGCAAAGCGTTCTGGTCCAACGGAGGGCCGATCGGGTTGCTGGCCGGCGCAGCAGCGCAGCAGCATCACGCTGACTGCGATCGAGAGGTACTCCACATCCATGTCACACAACCCGCAGAACTACTTGGCCGTGATCAAGGTGGTCGGCATCGGTGGAGGTGGCTGTAACGCCATCAACCGAATGATCGACGCCGGGCTCAAAGGTGTGGAGTTCATCGCCATCAACACCGACGCGCAGGCATTGCTCATGAGCGATGCCGACGTGAAGCTCGACATCGGTCGAGAGGTCACACGCGGACTCGGCGCGGGCTCCGACCCCGACGTGGGTCGCCAGGCCGCCGACGAGCACCGCGAGGAGATCGAGGAGGTGCTCAAGGGCGCCGACATGGTCTTCATCACCGCGGGCAAGGGTGGTGGCACCGGGACGGGCGCGGCACCGGTCATCGCCGAGGTGGCCCGGGCCGTCGGCGCGCTGACGATCGCTGTCGTCACCCGCCCGTTCCTCTTCGAGGGCCGTCGTCGCGCGGTGCAGGCCGATCAGGGGATCGGCAAGCTCAAGGAGAAGGTCGACACACAGATCGTCATCCCGAACGACCGCCTGCTGTCGGTCGCGAACGACAAGACCTCCGTCCTGAACGCGTTCAAGATGGCCGACGAAGTGCTCCTCCAGGGCGTCCAGGGCATCACCGACCTGATCACGACCCCAGGCCTGATCAACACCGACTTCGCTGACGTGAAGATGATCATGAGCGACGCTGGCACCGCCCTGATGGGCGTCGGTTATTCGAGCGGCGAGGGTCGTGCCCTCACGGCCGCCCGCCACGCGATCAGCTCGCCGCTCCTCGAGTCGGCGATCGACGGAGCGCGCGGCATCCTGCTCAACATCTGCGGCGGGTCCGACCTCACCCTGTTCGAGGTGAACGAGGCGGCGACCGTCATCCACGAGGTCGCACACCAAGAAGCCAACATCATCTTCGGTGCGGTCATCGACGACGAGATGGGCGACGAGGTCCGGGTCACGGTCATCGCCGCCGGCTTCGAGCGTTGGGACGAGGGCAAAGACGCCAAGTCGTCCTCGACGACGAGCGAGCGCAGCTCGCGGCGTGACAGCGAGGTCGATCTCGACGGCGTCTTCGGCGGCACCGACGATGACGACCCCGACGACGATGACGACGAGTTCGAGGTTCCCTCGTTCCTCAAGTAGCTCCGGTCCCCCGTGTCCGAGGTGACCACCTTCGACGCGGTCGGCCTCGAGCGGGTTCGATACCACTTCGGTGACCGCGTCGCGTCGCTGCGCCACCCACCGACGCACGCGACGACGACGCTCGAGCAGGTTCACGGCTCCGAGGTCGTGGTCGTCGCGCAGCCGGGGACCGAGGGGGGTCGAGCGGCGGATGCCCTGGTCAGTGATGCGCCCGGCGCCGTGTTGTGCATCCGCACCGCAGATTGCGTCCCGCTGTTGTTCGCCGGCCGGAGCGAGTCGACCGGCGGTCCGGTCGTCGCCGTGGTCCACGCGGGGTGGCGAGGGCTGTACGAGGGCGTGGTCGAGCGCGCAGTCGAGGTGATGCGCGGTCGCGGGGCGACCGACATCGAGTGGCGCATCGGCCCGTGCATCTCGGCCGCTGTCTACGAGTTCTCTCCGGCGGATCTGACCACGCTCGCGTTGAGGTTCGGCCCGGACGTCGTCGCATCGACCACCGACGGAGCGCCCGCGCTGGATCTGCACGCGGCGGCCCGCGCCGCGGCAATCGCGGCGGGTCTCGACCGCGGCGACGGCGCGTCCCCCCCGTGCACGGCCACGACGCTCGATGCGGCGGGCGCGCCCCGCTACTACTCGTGGCGGGCGCGGCGCGATGACAGTCGACAGATCTCGTCGATCTGGATCGAACCGTGACCGCCGAGGCGGCTCCGCCCCCGGCCGAGCTCGTGGCGCAGATCCGACAGCGCCGCGCCGAGATCGACGAGCGCATCGCCGCTGCCGGGGGAATGACCTCCGGTCGCGATCGAGTCGTGGTCGTCGCAGTCACCAAGACTCATCCGGCACACGTCTGCACCGCCGCGGTCGCGGCGGGACTGGCCGATCTGGGTGAGAGCTACGCCCGCGAACTCGTCGACAAGTCGGCGGTCGTCGAGGGCGCGACCTGGCACTTCATCGGGCAGCTCCAGACGAACAAGGTGCGCCTCGTGGCCGGTCACGTGGCGCTCTACCAGAGCGTCGATCGGCTGTCGCTGGTGCGAGAGCTCGCCGTGCGCGATCCCGGAGCGAGCGTCCTGATCGAGATCGACCTGGCCGAGACGCCCGGACGTGGCGGGTGCTCTGCCGACCAGGCGTCCTCGCTCGTCGACGCGGCGCGCGAGGCGGGGCTCGTCGTCGCCGGTGTCATGGGGGTCGCGCCCCCGGCGGATGCAGCGGTCGTCGCCGCGTCGTTCCGACGGCTTCGCTCGATACGCGACGCGGAACGACTCGAGATCTGCTCGGCGGGGATGTCCGACGACTTCGAGATCGCGGTGAGCGAGGGGTCGAACATGGTGCGGATCGGCTCCGCGATCTTCGGCCCCCGACCCTGAAATGTCCCCGCGTGGCGAATCGTGGCAGTCTGGTTCACGATCGACCGCGTCCGACGCGCGATACTTGAGCAACGGTGAGGAGGGATCCATGGCGAACATGCTTCGCAAGGGCATTTCATGGTTGGGACTCGGGTCCGACGACGACTATGAGCCCTACGACACGTACGACGACGAGGGTGTCGGCAACGACGACATCGTCGATCTGAGCGCCCCACGATCCGGCATCCATCAGAGTCCGGCGGTTCGCCCCGTCGAGTACTCGGCCGAGGGCGCCGACGACCAGGGCGGTGGCGTCCGGGTGCTGCCCACCACGCGCACCGACCGAGCGGTCCGGGCCGTGCCCACGGTGGCGAGTGACGCGATCCGGCGCGGCGTCGTCCGTCAGGTCCCCACCTCGTCGACCAAGCCGCACGTCGTCTCGCCGAAGTCGTTCAACGACGCGCAAGAGGTCGGCGACTGGTTCAAGAAGCACCAGCCCGTCATCGTCAACCTCCAGGGCCTCGACCGCGACCTCACCCGTCGCCTCCTCGATTTCGCCAGCGGCGTCGCCTACGGCCTCGGCGGCAACGTCGAGCGCGTGGCGTCGCATGTGTATCTGTTGACTCCCACCGACGTCGAGGTGTCCGACGACGATCGTCGTCGCCTCCGTGAGCGCGGACTCGTCGACGAACATAGTTAACGCTCGACCAGCGCTCAACTGTCGTTGCTTGCCACGTTTCGTCGGCTTCGCCGACAGCGACACTGTCCTGATGGAGCGTGCCGCCTTCGGCGCACGCTCTTGATCCTGCCAGGGTTCTACTCGCAGTCATCGCATGCCCACAGGGCATGGCGCAAGCGCGTGGCGGGCGGTCGCTAGCATGACGCCATGGACGTCACGCCTCAGCTGATCGAGCAGATCGACTTCTCCGAGAAGTTCCGCGGTTATGACCAGGATCAGGTCGACGACTTCCTCGAGCGCGTCGGTGCGACGATCGCCGAGCTGAACAAGTCGTTGCGCGACGCCAACAGTCGCCTCGAGGATGCCGAGTCAGAGATCGCCCGCCTCCGCTCGCTGCCGGACGCCGAGTCGCCGGCGGTCGCTCCCGCACCGTTGGGCGACGAGGAGGAGATGGCGCAGGCCGCGCGCACGCTGATGCTGGCCCGGCGCACCGCAGATGCCGCGATTGCCGACGCCCACACCGAGGCGCAGCAAATCCTCAGCGAGGCCCAGACCAGGCTCGACGAGATCAACAGCGAGGCCGACGGTGAGGCCGAGCGGCTCCTCGGAACGGCGCGAGCCGAAGCGGCCGAGATCGTGCGCCAGGCGGCGACCGACGCAGAGCGCGAGGCCGCGGCTCACCGCGACGAGGTCCAGCGTGAGGTGATCGAGCTCGATCTGCGCCGCACCCTGCTGGCGTCCGACGTCGCCGCGCTCGAGGGTCGCATGACCCGTTATCGCGACAGCCTCGCCCAGGTGCACCAGTCAGTCGGCGGGCTGCTCGACGATCCGTCGGTGCTGCGCAACGAGCCACCCCACGAGTTCGTGGCCGATCGACCGGTCGTCGAGACCGTCGGCTACGACACCGAAGCTTCTGCGCCAGAGCCTGAGCCGAGCGTCGAGGCGCCCGCCTCCGACGACGTCGGTGTGTACGACGTGACCGACGGCGACGCAGCCACGGCGAGCGACGAGGTGCAGGTCTCGTTCGACACGACCCGAGCCGATTCGGGCCGCGTCGATGCGATCGCTCCAGCGCCGTCCGATCCGTGGGTCCCGGGTTCGTGGTCCGATGCGGTTGCGGCTGTGCCGGAGGCCGATCCGGTCGAGTCGTCGCAGCCCGAGGTCGAGTCGACAGGCTCGTATGGCGGGCTCTCCGCCGACCGATATCTCCGCGATCTCGACGAGGCGGTCAATCAGCCCGTCGCTGACGACGACGACGCGATGTCCGCCTTCTTCGAGGGCGACGACACCGAGGCCCAGTCGGGCCGATTCGGCCGCCGTCGCTGACGCTGAGGCCTCGACGACCACTGCGGGGGGCCTCGAGTCGGCCTTGGCGCGTCTCGTTCGAGTCCACGTCTATGCTTCGGCGTCTCATTTGACCAGGAGCTGAGGAGAAGCCATGGCAGCGAAGAAGCCCTCGGCGAGCGGCGCGTCGGCAAAGAAGTCGTCGCCCCCGGCGTCGAAGCGTGGCGCTGCCGCTCCCACCGCGAAGAAGTCGTCCGCGAAGAAGCCTGCAGCGCCCTCGAAATCACCGGCGAAGAAAGCCGCGGCGAAGCCCGTCGCGAAGAAGGCCCCGGCGAAAAAGGTCGTGGCGAAGAAGGCGCCCGTGAAGAAGGCAGTGGTGAAGAAAGCCGTGGTGAGGAAGGCAGTGGTGAAGGCTCCAGCCAAGAAGGCACCGGCGAAGGCCGCGCCGAAGAAGGCTGCCGCGAAGAAGGTTCCTGCGAAGGCCGCGCCGAAGAAGGTTGCAGTGAAGAAGGCTCCTGCGAAGGCTGCACCGAAGAAGGTCGCTGCGAAAGCTCCCGCGAAGAAGGCGACCGCGATGAAGGTCGTGGCGAAGAAGGTCCCTGCCAAGGCGGCTCCGCCGAAGAAGGCCCCCGTCACGCCAGCCGCGCCGAAGGCAGCTCCCACGAAAGTTGCGCCGAAGCCGGTCGCGAAGAAGAAGGCGCCCGCCAAGCCGCGCTTCGACGTGAAGTTCCTCGACGAGCAGCGAGCCGCGTTGATCCAGGAGAAGACGAAGTTTCTGCAACAGGCCGACGTGCACCAGGCCGAGGCCGACTCACTGATGGCCGACCGCGAGCCGGGTGACGTCCAGTTCGACGAGGAGTCGGGCGAAGGCGACACCCTCGCCGTCGAGCGCGAGCGAGACCTCGCGTTGAGCGCACAGGCGCGGGCGCAGGTCGAGTTGATCGACGCGGCACTCGAGCGGATCGTCATCGGGACCTACGGCATCTGCATCCACTCGGGTCTCGCGATCCCCAAGGACCGCCTCCGCGCGATTCCGTGGGCGACCGAGCGAGTGGAGTACAAGGTAGGTGGCTTCGGCCGCCGGTGATGGATGAGTGACGAGCCGCGGTCGTCCGTCGCGCGACGGGTCTACCTGCCGTTCGCCCTGGTCGCGGTCGTCGTGGTCGCGTGCGATCAGCTGTCGAAGTGGTGGGCCGTGGATCGACTTTCGAACGGCCGATCGGTTCACATCATCGGCTCGTTCGAGTTCCGGCTCGCCTCGAACACGGGCATGGCGTTCAGCCTCGGCACGGCGCGGGGCGCGATCATCGGCGTCGTCGCCGTGGTCATCGTCGTCGTGCTGGCCGTCTCGGCACGCAAGGTCCGCTCGCGAGGAGCCGTCCTCCTGATGGGCCTGATCTCGGGAGGCGCGCTCGGGAATCTGAGCGATCGGTTGTTCCGCGGCTCCGGGCACGGCTTCATGGGCGGTGGCGTCATCGACTTCATCGCTCTGCACTGGTGGCCCACGTTCAACATCGCCGACTCGTCGGTGGTGGTCGGCGGCCTCCTGCTGGCGATCTGGGTCTACCGCGATGGCGCCTCCGATCCCGAGACCGAGGCAGAGCCACGGCCGCTGGCGGTCGATGATGTCGACGCCGCGGCCGGCGCCGACGTCGTCGAATGATCTCCGAGGAGATTCCGCGAGCCCTCGAGGGCGAACGCATCGACCGGGTGGTGGCCATGCTCAGCGGTTGCACCCGCGCCGAGGCGGCCGAGGCGGTGTCGTCCGGAACGGTGACGGTCGATGCCCGGGTCGTCACGAAGGTGTCGACCAAGGTTCGCGAGCATCAGGTCGTGACGATCGCGCTCGATCCCCACGTGGATGCACCGCTACCACAGCCGGATGCCTCGATCGAAGTGCGAGTGGTACACGTCGATGACGATGTCATCGTGATCGACAAGCCGGCGGGGCTCGTCGTCCATCCGGGCGCCGGGCATCAAGGGGCGACGCTCGTCAACGGTCTCCTCGCGGTGTACCCCGAGATCGCCGACGTTGGCGACCCGACCCGTCCGGGCATCGTGCATCGCCTCGACAAGGGGACGTCGGGGTTGATGGTGGTGGCGCGCAGCGAACGGGCGTACGAGACGCTGGTCGACCAGTTGACCCGACACGACGTCGAGCGAGGCTACGAGGCGCTCGTGTGGGGCGCGCTCGAGACGAACCACGGCACCATCGACGCGCCGATCGGGCGGTCTCGCCGCAATCCGCTCCTCATGACCGTGAGTGCTGATGGACGCGAGGCTCGTACCCACTACGAGGTCATTCGCACGTTCACCCAGCCGACCACCGTGACGCTGCTGTCGTGTCGACTCGAGACCGGTCGGACCCATCAGATCCGGGTGCATCTCCGGTCGATCGGTCGGCCGGTCGTCGGAGACGATCTCTACGGCGGACAACGCTCGACGATCGAGATGACGCGACCGTTCCTGCACGCGCGGCGCCTGGCATTCGTGCATCCGGCGACCGACGAAGAGGTCGCCTTCGACAGCCCCCTCGATCCGGCACTCGTCGAGGTCCTCGACCGGCTCGAGTAGCCGGTCACCGCCGCCGGGTGGGCGTCAGGTCTCGGGCACGCCGGGCCACGGCAGGTCGCCGCGGGTGATCGTGGCCAGCTCGGCGAGGGTGTGATCGCTCAGCAGTTGGCGCATGCGGTCGCCGACGTCGCCCCAGATGGCCAACAGCACGCACTGGCCCTCGTGGTCGCAGGCGCCGTTGGTGTGCGGCTGACCGAAGTCGCCCGCCTGGATGGGACCGTCGACGGCGCTGACGATCTCCGCGAGGGTGATCTCGCTGGAATCGCGCGCCAACACGTAGCCGCCGCCGACACCCCGCTTCGAGCGGACGATTCCGGCGCCCTTGAGCGCCAGCAGGATCTGCTCGAGGTAGGGCTGGGGGAGGCCCGTCCGCTCGGCGATGTCGCGAACCGAGGTCGGACCGTCGGAAGCGTGCAGGGCAAGGCTCAGCAATGCCCGGCTCGCATAATCACCTCGGGTCGAGACCTTCACGTGGGTCATGGTAGGGCCCGAGGTTCGATCGCAGGTGGTGGAGGAGAGGTACGGTGAGAGAAATGAGTTCGCAGGATGTGCCCGAACCGGTGGTGCCCGACTACGGCGGAGCCTGCACCGCCAGCGTCATCCCCGCGTTGCTCGACGAGCCCGACAGCCTGCCGAGCTGGTTCCCACAGGAGGCGAGTGGCGCCGAGCAGTTCGTCGTCCTCGTGCTCGACGGGCTCGGCTGGGAACAGTTCGACCAGCGCCGCGAACTCATGCCGACGTTGTCGGCCATGGCCGGACGGTCGATCACCACCGTTGCCCCTTCCACGACCGCGACCGCGCTGACGTCGATCACCACGGGCCTGTCGCCCGGCGAGCACGGCGTGATCGGCTACCGGATCGCGGTGAAGCGCGACGTGCTCAACGTGCTGCGCTGGTCGACCTCACGCGGCGACGCCCGCCAGGCGATCCCGCCGCACACGATCTGCGACCACGAGCCCTTCGGCGCGCAGCGCCCGGCGGTGGTCACCCGCGCCGAGTTCGAACACTCGGGCTTCACGGCCGCCCACCTCGGTGGCACGCGTTTCGTCGGCTACCGCACGCAGTCGACGCTGGCGGCCGAGGTGGTGCGACTCGCCGGCAGCGGTGAGCCGTTCGTCTACGCCTATTACGACGGGATCGACAAGGTCGCCCACGAGTACGGGCTCGGTATGCACTACGACGCGGAACTGATCGCCGTCGAGTGGATGGTCGAGTGGATGGTCGAGCACCTTCCCTCGAACGCAGCGCTGATCATCACGGCCGATCACGGTCAGGTCGACGTCGGCCACAACGTGATCCGTCCTCATCCGTCGGTGATGAGCCACGTCGACTTCCAGTCGGGCGAGGGTCGGTTCCGCTGGCTACATGCGATGCGGGGCGCCGCCGGCGACCTGCTCGCCGCGGCGACGGCGCACCACACCGACGTGGCCTGGGTGCTCGGTCGCGACGAGATGATCGATGCCGGGTGGTTCGGTCCCAAGGTCACCGACGCGGCGCGGAGCCGGCTGGGCGACGTCGCCCTGGTGCCGTTCGCCCCCGTGTCATTCGACGACCCCACCGATACCGGGCCCTACGACCTGATCGGCCGGCACGGGTCGCTCACGTCCGCTGAGATGTTGGTGCCGCTGCTCGTCGCCAGGAAGTAACAGGTCTCGATCTCTGGTGTCGTAGTGCCCCGGTAGGATCACCTGCCATGCCCGACCCAGATGCCACCGAGTTGGTCACGCCCGACGATGTCGCCCTCGACGGCGACGCCCGTGACACGGCGATGACAGAGGCCGGGGGCGAAATCGAGTCGCCGGCGAAGATCATCCGCATCGGCGCGATGGTCAAGCAGCTCCTCGAGGAGGTCCGCACCACGGCCCTCGACGAGAAGGCGCGCGACCAGCTCCGCGACATCTACGAGAACTCGCTGACCGAGCTGAAGTCGGCGCTGTCACCCGATCTCGGTGACGAGCTCGATCGGCTCACGCTCGACTTCGACGACGACGAGGTGCCGAGCGAGGCGCAACTGCGGGTCGCGAAGGCGCAGCTGGTCGGGTGGCTCGAAGGGCTGTTCCACGGTATCCAGGCCACGTTGATGGCACAGCAGATGGCAGCTCGTCAGCAGCTCGAGGGCATGCGCGGACAGTTGCCGCCGGGTACGGGGTCCGCACCGAGCGGCCCGCATCCGGGTGGCCCCGGTTACATCTGAGTCTGTCTGTCGTGTCCCAGTCGTTCGTCCATCTCCATCAGCACACCGAGTTCTCGATGCTCGACGGCGCGGCGCGCGTGCCCGATGTCGTGGCCGCCGCCGCGTCCGACGGCCAACCGGCGATCGGGATCACCGACCACGGCAACATGTACGGCGTCCTCGACTGCTACAAGGCGTGCCGCAAGGTCGACATCAAACCGATCATCGGCTTCGAGGCGTACATGGCGCACGACTCGCGCCACGAGCGTCCGCCGCGAAGGGGCAAACTCGACGACACCGGGGGCGACGCCGAGGGTGGCCGCAAGCTCTACTACCACCTGACGCTCTTGGCCGAGAACAACGTCGGCTACAAGAACCTGATCCAGCTCTCCAGCCGCGCCTATCTCGAGGGTTACTACTACAAACCCAGGTGCCTGACGGCGGGCCAGGAGATTCTCACTGCGGAGGGTGTCAAGCCCATCGAGGACATCCGTGTCGGCGACCTCGTGATGACACATCGCGGGCGATTGCGCCCCGTGCTCCAGACGATGCAGCGTGAGTTCAGCGGCACCCTCTACGGGGTTCGCCTCAACAACCGCTACGGGCGTGTCACATGGATGACGGCGGAGCACCCGGTGCTCGTCCGTCGACGTGACGGATCCCGTGAGTGGATCCCCGTCGAGCAGATCGTCGCAGGACGCCGCGTCCGAAAGGAGCAGATGTCCGAGTGGGAGTCGTTCGCGTGTCTCCCGAAGGTTCGGCCTGACCGCGAGCTCGCGTCGATCACGACGGAGGACTTCATCGGACCGACCTGGCAGTTCGACGGCGAGAAGTTTGTCCGCACGTCGCCGCGTTCGGTTCGAGGCGCGACTCGCCACTACAAGCAGATGCAGCCGACGATCACGCTCGACTACGACTTCGGATTCTTCGTCGGCCTCTACGCGGCCGAGGGTCACACTGATGCTTCGCAGGTCTGCTTCTCGTTGCACGAGGACGAGGTCGGGCTGATCGAGGCAATCCGGCTCGTGGTCAAACAGTTGACGGGCAAAGACGTGACCGTTCGCGGACGCCCCGATCGTCCCGGTTACCACGGCGTCATGGTGAGCGTGGGCTCGGCCCCGCTTGCCCGCCTCGTCGAGGCGTTGTGTGGAAAGGGCGCGAACAACAAGCACTTACCGTCGTTCGCGTACGAAGCCGATGGCGAGTTCCGCGAGGGCATGTTGGCTGGCGTGCTCGCTGGTGACGGTAGCGAGAAGCCGTGGGGTTGGATTTTCACGCAGGCCTCACGCGACCTCGCGTGGCAGATCCGCCAACTCGGCGCCGAGCAGATGGCGTCCTTCGCGTGTCCGGCTGAGCAGCAGGACGGTGGCACGGACCACGCGCCGCAGTACCGGCTCAATCTCACGAGGCCTGGACTCGCCGGCCCGCGTCGTGTGCTCGATGACGACGAGTACGTCTACCGACCGATCGCAGAAGTGCTGACCAAAGAGTATGAGGGGGTCGTCTACAACATCGAGGTTGCCGACGATCACTCGTACGTCTCTGACTTCGCGATCCACAACTGCGATTGGGACACCCTCGCGGACCACAGCGACGGGATCATCGCGACCACCGGCTGCCTCGGTGGGCACGTGCTGCAGTCGTTGATGAACGAGGGGTACGACGCCGCGCTCGCGAAGGCGGCGCGTCTGCAAGACATCTTCGGTCGCGACAACTTGTTCGTCGAGCTGCAGGACCACGGGCTGGCCGACCAGATCCGCACCAATCCCGACCTGCTGCGCATCGCCAAGGCGCTCTCGGCGCCGCTGCTCGCCACCAACGACAGCCATTACGTGCACCAGCACGACTCGGTCGCGCACGACGCGCTGTTGTGTGTGCAGACCGGGTCGCTGATGAGCGACGCCAACCGCTTCAAGTTCACGGGCGATCAGCACTACCTGAAGACGGCCACCGAGATGCGGTCGCTGTTCCGCGAGGTCGAGGTCGCCTGCGACAACTCGCTGTGGATCGCCGAGCGGGCCGACGTCGAGATCGCCTTCGGCAAGCCGCTCCTTCCCGACTTCCCCCTGCCCGAGGGATTCACCGATGCCGCCGAGTATCTGCGCGACCTCACGTTCGAGGGTGCGAAGCAGCGCTGGGGCGACCCCCTCCCCGACGACGTGGTCGACCGGCTCGTGTTCGAGTTGAAGACCATCGGCGAAATGGGTTTCAGCTCGTACTTCCTCATCGTCTGGGATCTCATCAAGCACGCTCGCGATGGCGACATCCGTGTGGGTCCGGGACGCGGATCGGCCGCCGGTTGTGCGGTCGCGTACGCCCTGCGGATCACCGATCTCGACCCGATCAAGTACGACCTGCTGTTCGAGCGCTTCCTGAATCCGAGCCGCGGGTCGATGCCCGACATCGACATGGACTTCGACTCCCGCTACCGCGACGAGATGATCCGTTACGCTGCCGAGAAGTACGGACGTGATCACGTGGCACAGATCGTCACGTTCTCGCAGATCAAGGCGCGGGCCGCGGTCCGTGACGCGGCGCGAGTGCTCGGGTATCCGTACATCATCGGCGACAAGGTCGCGAAGGCGATGCCGCCGCTGGTGATGGGTCGCGACACACCGTTGTATGCCTGCCTCGAGGTGCACCCGAAGTTCGAGGACGGCTACAAGATGGCCGGCGAGCTGCGCGACATGTACGCCACCGATCCCGACGTGAAGGCCGTGATCGACGTCGCCAAGGGTCTCGAGGGTCTGCGTCGCCAAGACGGCATCCACGCCGCCGCGGTGGTGATCACCAAGGAGGCGCTGACCGAGTACCTGCCGATCCAGCGCAAACCCGAGTCGGGCCAGCCGATCGAGTTGGCCCCCGTCGTGACCCAGTACGAGATGCACGGCGTCGAAGAGCTCGGTCTGCTCAAGATGGACTTCCTGGGGCTGCGCAATCTCGATGTCATCAGCGACACGCTGGCGGTCATCGAGAAGACCCGGGGACACGCGCTCGACATCGACAACGTCGACCTCGACGACGCGGCCACCTACGAGCTGTTGAGTCGCGGCGACACCATCGGCGTGTTCCAGTTGGAGTCGACCAACATGCGTGCGCTGATCCGCTCGCTGGCGCCGAACTGCTTCGAAGACGTCGCCGCGCTCGTGGCGCTCTATCGGCCGGGGCCGATGGGCGTGAACATGCACAACGACTACGCCGACTTCAAGAACGGGCGAAAGCCGGTCACGTACTTCCACCCCGATGCGGAAGAAGTGCTGCACGACACCTACGGCCTGATGATCTATCAGGAGTCGGTGATGCGAGTCGCGCAGAAGTTCGCGGGCTACTCGCTGGCCGACGCGGACAATCTCCGCAAGGCCTGTTCCAAGAAGGTGAGAGAGATGATGGCCAAGGAGCGTGTCGGCTTCGTGGCCGGCGTCGAGGCCACCGGGTACGGCGAGAAGCTCGGCACCGAACTCTTCGACATCATCGAGAAGTTCGCCGACTACGCATTCAACAAGAGCCACAGTTATGGCTACGGACTCATCGCCTATCAAACGGCCTACCTCAAGGCGAACTATCCCACCGAGTACTTCGCCTCGCTCCTGACGAGTGTGAAGGCCAACCTCGACAAGGCGGCGATCTACCTCGCCGAGTGCCGCTCGATGGGCGTCGAGGTCAAGGTGCCCGACGTCAACATCTCTCACACCGACTTCACGCCGGTCGTGAGCGACGAGGGTCGCGTCATCACGTTCGGTCTGTCGGCGGTGCGAAACGTCGGAACAGGCCTGGTCGAGCTCATCGTCGAGGCCCGCAACGAGGGCGGACCGTTCGTCGACTTCTACGACTTCTGCGAGCGCGTCCATCCGACAGTGCTCAACAAACGGACGCTCGAGTCGCTCGTCAAGGCCGGCGGGTTCGACTGCTTCGGTCATCCGCGGCAGGGATTGCTGGCGGTGTTCGAACAGATCATCGACCTCACGCTCGCTCGTCGCCGCGAGCGCGACCTCGGCGTGATGTCGCTGTTCGGCGAGGAGATGGCCTCGGGCGACGATGCCGTGTTCAGTGAGCGGGTGCGGATCCCCGAGATGGAGTTCGACAAGAAGCAGCGACTCGCGTTCGAGAAGGAGATGCTCGGCCTCTACGTCTCGGACCATCCGCTCATGGGCCTCGAACGACTGCTGGCGAAGAAGGCCGACTGCACGATCGTCGAGCTGTCCGAACTCGACGACGGGGCCATGCGAACCGTCGGCGGCGTCGTCACGAACCTGCAGCGCAAGTGGACCAAGAAGGGCGACCTGATGGCCGTCTTCACGCTCGAAGACCTGCAGACGTCGATGGAGGTGATGGTCTTCCCGAAGTCGATGGCCGACCATGGACACCTGCTCGTCGACGACGCCGTGGTGCTCGTCAACGGTCGTGTCGACCGCCGCGACGAGCCGCCGAAGCTGATCGTGCGCGACATCGAGATCTTCGAACCGATGATCGACGGCGCTCCGCCGATGCGCATCTCGGTGTCGCCGAACCGTCTCTCCGACGATGTCATCGAACGGTTGAAGGCCCTGCTCCGCGACTTCCCCGGTGACAGCGAGGTCTTCCTGCACATCGGCCCGCGCCAGGTGATGCGCCTTCCCGACCCGTTCACCGTCGACGCCAACGGCGGTCTGGTGGGTGAGTTGCGCGTCCTTTTCGGCGCCGAGGCCGTCCTGCTCTGAGCGGGTCGCGGCCCGCGAGTTGCGCTGACAGGGTCCGGACCGCTGAACTATTGACACCACTTTTGTCGCCGAGCCGGTGGGGAGCCCCAAGTTGGCACTCGATGTCGTGACCAAGGACTGCACACAACTCGACGACGCCGAGGTCGCCGAGATGGCCGATCTGTGCGCCGACGGCCCCAGCAAGTACGAGGTCGGCGAGCTCTCGAAGCAGGCCGAGGCGTGGGTGCTGGTGACACAGGTCCGCGAGGGCACCGCGCTGCGGGCCTTCTCGTTCTCGACGCTCGAGCGCATCGGCGGCACCCCCGCAGTGCTGATCGGCGTGGCCTGCGTGAAGCGCACAGCGCGGCGTGACGCCTCGCTCCGCACGGTGATCTCCGACAACTTCCGTCGGGCGTTGATGGCGTTCCCCGACGAGGACGTGCTCGTCGGCACCCGCATGAACCGGCCCGACGGCTACGAGGCTTTCAAGGCGCTCGTCGACATCAATCCCCGGCCCGACCACAAGTCGTCAGGTGAGGAGCGTGCTTGGGGCCGTCGTCTGGCCAAGCGGTTCCAGCTCGACGCGGGGTACGACGACCGCACTTTCGTGGCGAAGGGCGACGGCAGCTATCCGCTGGTCTTCGACCACGAGTCGCTCAAGCCCGAGAAGATCGACGCCGAGGTGGCGAAGCTCTTCAAGCCGCTCAAGGCGCGTGGCGGCGACTGCCTGGTCACCTTCGGCTGGATCATGGCCGAAGAGCTGCTCAAGTACCACGGCTGATCCCTCGGATCGGTCGGCGCCGATGGAGGTGCAGAAGGCCCTGGCGCAGCGGCGCTCGTGTCGCGCGTTCTCGGCCGAGCCGGTCGATGACGGCGCGCTCGACCGCGTGTTGAGGGCGAGCCGTCGGGCGCCCTCCGCGGGCAACACCGGTGCCCTCGAGCTGCTGGTGCTCGTGGGGGCCGACGAGACCGCCGCCTACTGGGACGTCACCCTGCCGGCGGGCGATCGGCGCGACCGATTCGGTTGGCCGCGACTGCTTGACGCTCCGGTGCTCGTGGTGCCGTACGTGCGTGCGGAGGCCTACGTCGAACGGTACGCCGAGCGCGACAAGGCGGGGTGCGGGCTCGGTGCCGGACCCGACCGGTGGGCCGTCCCGTACTGGTGGGTCGATGGCGGCGCGGCCGTGATGGCGATCCTTGTCGCCGCGACCGATGAGGGGCTGGGTTCGCTGCTGTTCGGCCAGTTCGATCACGCCGCGGCCGTCGCCGAGCGGTTCGGCGTTCCAAGCGATCGATCCGCGGTCGGAACGATCGCTCTGGGTCACCCGCACCCAGATGGAGCCCGGCCGTCGTCGTCGATCCAGCGCGCTCGGAAGCGGTTCGATCACACCCTCCATCGAGGTTCCTGG
>JAYTFP010000131.1:0-7914 GCA_043734285.1 Acidimicrobiaceae bacterium | reverse complement strand
CTGAACAGCTGGCAGGCGATGACGTCGCCGCGTTGCAGTCCCGCCAGGTACGCGGTCTTCACCTCCTCGGTCGCGTGTGCCGCGATCGTCGGTGCCACCATGCCGAGCCCGATCGTGAAGATCGACTGCTCCGGCACCGCGTATCCCGACTCGAGCTTGCGGTACAACCGCACGAGCTCCGACCCGAGGCCGCGGCCACCCCGCTCGACGGGCCCGTCGATCCATCCGAAGCCGGCGTCGAAGCGAACGGCCGCCCAGTGCTTCGCCGCCGCGAGCGACGCCTGCTCCTGTTCGGGATCACCCTCTTCGACGATGCCCACGAAGTCGTCGCCCTTGCCCCACTCGAACGCCTCTTCGACCTCGGGCAGCGGTTCGGCGTTCGCGGCGAGGAACGCCTCGGCCTCGCGCGTGAATTCGGCCGCGGTCGGCAATGATGTCGTCGCCGCGCTCACGATGCCGCCGCGTCGAAGTCGGCCATGCGCTCGGCGGTCAACTCGGTGCCACGCCGTTGCAACCAACCGATGCGCATCGGCTTGCGCTGGGCGACGGTGACCCTCGCCGCGAGCTCTCGAACCGGACGCGGCAACGCGTGCGAGACGACCCTGGCACCGGTGATCCACCGCTCGAGACGACGCTGACGACCTGCGTCCCACTCGTAGCCGAACTGCTCGCGCAGCGTCGCCGGCAGCAGACCCACGGTGATGAGCTGATGCGGGACGGTGACGAGCCGTCCGACCGGATCGGGCAGCGGCGGCACCATCGTCGCGTGTGCGACGGAGCGCGCCGCGGCCGAGACGTGCAGGTCGTTCGCAACGACGGCATCGATGTAGGCCTGGAAGTCGGACCACGTCTCGGGACATGAGCCGACCGGCACGCCGCACCCGTAGGCCATCAGCTTCGACTCCTCGTAGAAGCGTTCGAGCTCGGGCGCGGCGAGCGGGCCGCGCACCATCGCGTAGACGAGATATCCGGTGTCGACGAGCGTCGCCCACACCCACCGCTGCAGTACCGGATCCATCGCGCTGTACGCGGTGCCGTCGTCGGTCGTGCCCACGACGCGCTTGTGCATCGCGGCGAGCATCCGCGTCTGCTTCGCCGAGGACTCGGGCGTGCCGAAGCTCAGCTTCATCATCACGTCCATCGTGCGGAAGAAGCGGCCCCACGGATCGCTCGCATACGTCGAGTGCTGCTCGACCCCGAACCCCACGCCGGGATGCGCGACCTGCATGAGCAACGCGCGACCTCCGCCGGCGAAGATCATCGGCTCGGACATGACACGCCAGTACACCGTGTCGCGGCCGAGGGGCAGCGAGGTCGCGACGGGCTTCACACGATCAGGCACAGCCACATCAAAGCACACTATTGACTCATTGCCAATAGATCCGGAACCACCGGACCTGAGAGAGCGACCGATAGCGTGACCCGATGACCTCGCTCCCCCCGCGTCGGTCGCTGGCCGCGCTCGCGCTCGTCGCGACGGCCCTCGCCGCGTTGCTGCTCGGCAACGAACCGGCCGCTGCCGCAGCGCGCCAGGTGCCGACCACAACGACGACGACGACCACGGTCGCCCCGACGACCACGACGATCGTTCCGGCTCCCACCACCACCGTGCCCGACGCGACCCCGCCGGCCCCTCCCACCGTCGAGCAGCAGTTCCCGGGTATCGATCCGGACCAGCTCCGCGCGTTCTTCCGCTACCTCGCAGGGCCGCCGGTGCCGGGCGGCTCGGGATTCGGCCGACGCATCGTCTACTCCAACCTCGCGCAGCGGCTCTGGCTCGTCGAAGCTGACGGATCGGTGGCGCGCACGTATCTCGTCTCGGGTCGCCGCAAGCTGCCGGGTCTCGGCATCCACCATGTCTTCGCGAAGGCACGGTTCGCGACGTCGGGATCGGTGCACATGGAGTACATGGTCCGCTTCGCTCACGGTCGCAACCTGGCGATCGGCTTCCACACGATCCCGATTCGGCGCAACGGCTCGCCGCTGCAGACGCTCGCGCAGCTCGGCACGCCCCGATCGCACGGATGCGTGCGCCAGAACCCGATCGATGCCGTCCAGTTGTGGAACTGGACCTCGGTCGGCACCGCGGTCGTCGCCATTCCCTGACCCGTGGCTCGGTCGACGCCGTGCGTGACGGCGATCAGCCGCCGGGCTGGTTCGGCAGGGTCGCCCACACCGGCGTGAGCGCCGCGTCGATCTTCGGCGCGAGGCTCGACGCGAACGGTCGGGTGATGTGACTCCGATCGCGGAACACGAGGAGATTGCCCTGGATCAGCGGGCACCGCGTACCGGGGCAGATCCACTGCGACGAATCGACGTAGAGCGCGCCGACGCCGCGGGCCATGCTGCGAACGGTCTCGGTGAGGTGCGGAGCGACCGGGATTCGCAGGCCGTCGCAGGGCGCGATGTCGAGGAGATGGTTCGCGAGGCACTCGATCGGATCACGCGACAGCGTCGGTACGTCGCCCAGCACAACGAGCCGCGTACCGGCGGGAAATCTCGCCACGGTGCGCCGAGCACCCGCCTCGCTCTCCGCCTGTGAGAACGCGCCGATCGCGCCCGAGTCGAACTCCGAGAGGACGATGACATCGGGGCGGATCTCGTCGACCTCGTCGAGCAGCGACGCGACTCGCTCCTTGCAGTGCTCCACACCGAGATAGGGAACGTCGGGCCAGGCGCAACCACCGGCGGTGAAGAGGAGCAGTCGGAATCCGTGGCGGCGCGCCACTTCCTCGAACGCGGGGATCCAGTGCGCAGCGTGCGAATCGCCCATCAGTGCGATGGTGAACTGCGCGTTCGGATCGCCTCGCACGCACTCGCCCTGGAGTTGGTCCTGGGGCGGCACGTGGAACTCGAGGTGAGGACAGTCGCGCGGGAAGATGTCGTCGAACGGTGCAGCCCGATCGAGCGCCGGATCGAGATCGCTCGGCACGTCGCGGGTCTCGACACCGGGCCGCGACGGCTTGCCCGCATCGAGGGAGTGCGGGCTGGTCACGAGCGACGCACCGATCACCGTGAGCGCGGTGACCACCACGGCGACGGCCAGCACGCGCGACGGCGACGCGTTCGGGCGAATCCGCCAGCGCATCGGACGCTCGACGAGCAGGTGCGCCACGACGGCGAGGGCGAGTGACATCCCGATCGCCACCAGCCGGACCGCCGTACTCGGGTCGCGGTCGCGCAGGAAGAAGAACACGACCGGCCAATGACACAGGTAGAGCGCGTAGCTGATGCTGCCGAGCGCGACCAACGGGCGGAGACCCAGCAATCGTGCGGGTCCCCACCGGGCGGTCGGACCGGTCGCTCCGACGAGCAGCGCGGCGCCGAGCACCGGGATCGTCGATCGCCATGAGATGACGAGCGGCCCGGCGAGGAGACGATTCGCCGAGACGATGACCGCGCCCAGTCCGATCCATCCACACACCGCGACGACCGCTGCGGAAAGCCGGGCGAGTCGCGGCCCGGCGAGTGCGACCAACGCGCCGGCGAGGATCTCCCACAGCCGCGTCGGCAGCAGGTAGAACGCGGCGAGCGGGTTCGATCGGGCGAGCACCAGCGTCGCGATGAGCGACGCGGCCGCGAGCCCCGCCGTGACGACGACGAGGCGACGCACCCGAGCGGTCGCTCGCCGTCCGGCGACGAGCAGCACGATGGCCGGCCAGAGCAGATAGAACTGCTCCTCCGTCGCGAGCGACCAGAAGTGTTCGAACGGCGACGAGCCGACTTCCGCGCCGTAGATCACGCGCCGGTGCGACGCCCACAGATTCCAGGCGTAGAGCGCGGCGGCGCGCACCTGATCGCCGTAGCGGAACACCGCGACGCCGAGGCGCACGACCAGCACGCCGAGCACGACCGCGACGACGAGCGTCGAGAGCGGAAGGAGTCGTCGGACCCGCCCCGCGTAGAACGAGAGGAGGGGCCTCGGTTCGCCACGCCGCTCGAGCAGCCGACTGGTGATCACGAAGCCGGAGATGACGAAGAAGACGTCGACACCGACGAAACCGCCGTAGAAGTGCGCGAACCCGACGTGGTAGAGCACGACGAGCAGGACAGCGACGCCGCGAAGGCCTTCGATGTCGTGACGGAACTGATGCGACCCGCGATCGGGAGGTCGGCCTCGGTCGGTCACGCAGGTGAGGAGCTTAGACCCGCGGTCCCGACGGCGACCGTGCCCGAGCGCTCGACCGCGGCCCGGTTGTTGCCGAGGTACGCCGACATCACCGCGGCGCTGGCGAGCACCTCCGCCGGCGCGCCCTCTGCGATCTTCGCCCCGAGGTCGAACGCGATGAGACGGTCGCAGATCGACCGCAACAGCGCCATGTCGTGCTCGACGACGACGACCGCGGCGCCGGTGACATCGCGGACCTTGACCAACAACGGACCGAGTGCCTCGGTCTCGCGCTGCGCCACGCCCGCCGACGGTTCGTCGAGGAGCAACACCCTCGGTTCGGCCGCGAGGAGGCAGGCCAACTCGACGATCCGGCGTGTGCCGGTCGACAGCGACGAGGTGAGCATCGTCGCGAACTCGCCCAGCCCCAACTCCCCCACCAGCCGGTCGACGTGCGAGGCCGTGTCGGCCTCGGCGACGCGCGACCGCGGCTGGTGCGTCGCGTCGGCGAACATCGAACGGTTGAGCACGTGTCGCTCGCGTGCGACGGCAATCGTCTCCGCGACCGTCAGGCCCGGGAAGAGCCGCGCCTCCTGGAACGAACGGCCGAGTCCAGCGAACGCGCGCTCCCAGGGAGCCCACCCCGACACGTCGATGCCGCAGGCGTGGATCGACCCGCTGTCGAGCTCGTGGAAGCCGCTCAGGCAGTCGAGCAGGGTCGACTTCCCCGCGCCGTTCTGGCCGATGAGCCCGACGATCTCGCCCGAACGGATTGTCAGCGCCGCATCGGAGCGCCCAGCGTGGTGACGACAGCCCTGCGCATCGGCCAGCTCCCCCTCGCCCTCGGCACAACAAAGTGACGGCTCTATTGACTCCACGTCAATAGTAACAGACCCCCGTCCTCCTCTAGCGTGAAGGGTATGACTCGTCGGGCACCCACGTCAGTGACCGACCAGTGACGGCGACGCCACCGAGCCGCACGCGACTCGCTCCCGACGAGCGCCGCGAACAGATCCTCGCCCACGCGATCACCGCGTTCGGCGCCTCGGAATACTCCGCCGTGTCGCTCGACACGATCGCCGATGAAGCCGGCGTGACCCGCGGGCTGCTCCACCACTACTTCGGGTCGAAACGAGCCCTCTATCTCGACGCGGTCGAACGCAGCATGCGGATCCCGGCCTCGACCCGGATCGTGCCGCCCGGCGTCGACGGTCCGCTCGAGGTGGTGCTGGGCGAATGCGTCTCGGGCTGGCTCGACATGGTCGGCACCGTCGGCGGCCTCTGGACCGGTCTGGCCGGATCGGTCGGCGTCGGCGACTCGGACGTCGACGAGATCCTCACGAGTGCTCGCGACGAACTGGTCGAGCGGATGATCGACGAACTCCCCCTCTCCCCCGACCTCGATCGCACGATGCTCCGCGGCGCGCTGCGCGGCTACTCGGCGTTCGCCCGGGTCGCGGTCGACGAGTGGCTCGGCCGCGGCAACCTGGATCGCGAGCAGGTCCACACGATGCTGACGGGCACGCTGATCGCGCTGGTGCAGCAGATCGTGCCGTCGATGGAGCGGTAGTCCGTCACTAGAGCGTGCGCCGATAGGCGGCATGCTCCATTGAGAGAGCATCCTCTGACGAAGTCAGACGATCGAGCGAAGCCTCGCAACACGTTCGTCGTCGCCACCGAGATAGCGGGTCAACACGCCGAGCACCCGGTCGACGTCGAGCGCGCCGATCGCGATCATCTCCTCGAGGTCGGCCCAGTCCTTGGTGCGGTTGAAGAAGGCCTTGAAGACGGCGAGGTCGGTGCAGGAGAGGAACGGCACGTCGCGTCCGCCGAAAGGCTCCGTGCGGATACGGGTCGCCGCCGCGTCGTGGAACTCGGTGGTGTCGAGGAACACATCGACGGGCGTCGTGTCCCACCAGAGCCTGACCTGTCCGTCGCTGCGTAGGCGGTCGAGGTCGTCGTCGGTCGATCGCACGCCGGACGGCAGACCGCGCACCACCTCGTCGGCACGGTCAGCGGCGACGAAGACGTTGAGGTCGATGTCGATCGTGCCCCGCGCCCGTTGGGTGCACCAGGCGAGAGCGAGCGCCCCGCCGAAGGCATGCGGCAGGCCGGCACGCGTGAGCGACTCGTCGACGAGGACGATCTTGTCGACGAGACCGCTCAACTCGCGCTCACCTGACCGAACACCGGATACGTCAGCCGACGTCGGTGCCGTGCCGGAAAGTGCGCCGCCAGGTCGAGCACCTCGGCCAGCTCGTCGCCGCGGGCGACGCCACCGACGCGGGTCGTGAGCGAGACCTCGGCATCACGGCCGGCTGCCGCCAGGATGCGATCGAGGGTGGCGACCGACGGCACGACCCGCCCGCTCTCGTAGGCCGCGAGCGTTGCGTGCGACGTGCCCGCGCGGCGGCCGAGCTCTCGTAGGGTCAGGCCCGACTGCTGGCGGGCACGGCGAACGGCTGACGACGCGTCCATGTCCCTCGATGGTATCAGATCCGATACCAGGGGCGAGTCGAACCGCCTGTCAGACGGGTAGTTCGATCCCCAGTTCGGCGACCTTCGCCGCGACCTCGTCGGGGAAGATGTTGCGGATCAGGAACAGATCGCTGATCAGCACGTAGTTCGGCGCCAGGCTCTTCGCGTAGCGCTCGATGTACGCGAGCTGCTTCACGATGAGCATCATCTCAGGCGGCGCGACCGCCTGGTAGTTGTCCATCAGCGACAGGCTCAACTTGATCATGTCGGCGAGGTTCAGCCCCGACATGCCCGATGAGAGCAGCGGGCCGACGATCATCGCCATGCGTTCGCCCAACTCCTCGTCGGTGCCCATGCCCTCGGGGAACACCCCGACCCGGCGGTAGGCCCGCGCGACGCGCGAGAAATCGAGATCGATCATCGTCGTGTAGAGCAGGTCCTTCACGACGTCGCGGAACATCTCGGGCAACTCACCCATGATCCCGAAGTCGAGGAAGCTGCCACGTCCGTCGTCGAGGACCCAGATGTTGCCGGCGTGCATGTCGCCGTGGAACGGGCCGTGCACGCACACCGCCTCGATCCACGCCTTCGCCCCGCGCCGCAACACCAACTCGCCGTCGACACCACGGCGGGCGAGTTCGTCGAACTCGCCCATCGGCACGCCCCACATGCGCTCCATGCAGATCAGACGCGGCCCGCAGTACTCCCAGTAGACCTCGGGCGCGGTGATGAACTCGTTGTCACCGAACGCCGAGATCCGCTCCCGGAAGTCATGCTGGCGAGTGGCTTCGAGCGCGGGGTTCATCTCGCTCACCGCGACCTCGTGCGCCTCCTGGATGATCGCCGTTGCGTTGACGAACCTCAGTCGCTCGATGCGATCCATCATCCGCGCGAAGCGGTACATGATCCGGAAGTCGAGCGTGAACAACTCGCGGATGCCCGGGCGCTGCACCTTGATCACCGCGTCGCGCCCGTCGACGAGCGTGCAGGCGTGAACCTGACCAACCGACGCCGCCGAGAGGGGCACGTCGTCGAACGAGGCGAACAGCACGTCGGGGTCGTGCCCGAGGTCTTCGCGGATGATCCGACGCGCCGTCGCCGCATCGAACGGCCGCACACCGTCGAGCGTGCGCTGGCAGGCGTCGGCGAGAGGGGTCGGGAACAGTCCCGGTGACGAGGCGATGATCTGTCCGGCCTTCAGCCACGACGGACCGAGCCGCTCGAACCCGTCGACGATGCCGCGGCACAACGCGTCGATCCACCCGCCGTCATGGTGGCGTCGCCGGACGACGGCCAGCAGGTGTCGCGAGAGCGCACCGGCAACGCCG
>JAYTFP010000130.1:0-5507 GCA_043734285.1 Acidimicrobiaceae bacterium | reverse complement strand
GACGATCAGCGCCCTCTCGACTGGGCGCTCGCCGACGATCCCGCGCACGCCGGCGTCGGTCGACTCATCAACGCGCTGAACGCGGTCGCCGCAACACATCCGGCCCTGTGGCGCGACGACCGCGACCCCGGCTCGTGGTTGTGGCTCGATGCCGATGACGCCGACCATTCGGTGGTGTCGTTCGTCCGGCGAACGCACGACGAGGCCACCGGCGACGTCGTCGGTGTCGTCAACTTCACGCCCGTGCCGCAGGAGGGCTACCGCGCCGGGTTGCCGTCGGGCGGCCGGTGGCGGTCGATCCTCGACACCGACGCGATCGAGTTCGGCGGCAGCGGCTACGCGCTGCGGGGCCGAGTCGCGGTGGCCGACGACATCGCCTGGCAGGGTCAGCCGGCCTCGGGAGTCATTCCGCTCCCGCCGCTCGCGGTCGTGCTCTACGCGATCGAACCGTGACGCCTCGCCGGTAGCCTGATCGACGATGTACACCGGCCCGCCGACGCCCCCGAACGCATTGATGACGTGTTATCGCCATCCGGATCGTCGCGCCGGTGTGAGCTGTCAGCGGTGCGACCGGCCGATCTGCCCGTCGTGCATGGTCAGCGCGTCGGTCGGATTCCAGTGCCCCGAGTGCGCCCATGCGGGAGCCAAGGCGCAGCGGCTCGTCGACGTACACCGCCACGCGACGCAGCCGGTCGTCACGAAGGTGCTGATCGCGATCAACGTCCTCGTGTTCCTCGTGCAGACCGGTATGGGCAACAACTTTGCCCACGGTCTCTACCCTGACTTCTTCAGTCGGTTCAGTCTGTGGGCCGGTACGGCGTTGCTCACCGACCACAGCGTCGCCACCGTGGGCGTCGCGAACGGCGAGTGGTGGCGGGTCATCACCGGCGGGTTCATGCACGCCAACTTCATCCACATCGGTTTCAACATGTTTGCGTTGTACAACGTCGGCTCGATCCTCGAGGCCATGATCGGGCGCGTGCGGTTCGCCCTGATCTACGGCGTCTCGCTCATCGGCGGAGCGTGTGGTGCGCTGCTCCTCTCGTCTCCGACCACGCCGACGGTCGGCGCCTCCGGAGCGATCTTCGGCGTCTTCGGGGCGCTGGTGTTCCTCCAACTGAGCAGGGGCATTCCGCTGAGCCAGGGCGGGATCCTGCCGACGATTGCCATCAACCTCGTCATCACCTTCAGCTTCCATTCCGTGATCTCAGTGGGGGGCCACATCGGCGGCCTGCTCACCGGATCGGTCGTCGCGTTCCTCCTGATCGGCGCGAGCGTGAGCTCGGCGCGCCACCGGGAACAGTCGTTGAACGTCATGATCCCGATCGTCGCGGTTCTCGGCGTGGCGCTGTTCACGTTGTCGATCTGGGGCGCGTACTACGTGGTCGCGCACGGCGCGCTGCTCTCCATCAACTGACGTTCAGTCGAAGCGCGCGGCGAGGTTGCGCATCGAGCCACGCCAGACCCACCACAGCACCGGCACGGCGCCCCACGCGGTGATCGGTCCGCCGAGCCACCACGGGAAACGCAGCCGTTCGGACCACGTGACCTTGGTGCGACCGCGACGTCGACGGCGCAGTCGGATCACGCCCTTGCCGCGCACGATCCCGGTGTGACGGACGCCGATCGCACGCCCGGGCTTCCACTTCGTGATCGCCATTCGGTCGGTGAGCCGCAGCGGCCCGACCTGGGTGTCGCAGTCGAACGTCGTGCCCACGCCGCGCACCGAGTTCGACGTGAAGCGGATCTCGACCGCGTCGCGCATCCACTCGACATGGCTCGCGATGTCGGAGAGATCGTCCCAGACCTCCTTCGGCGGAGCGTTGACGGTGATCGAGACCCGGAGCCGTGCCATCGACGGACGCTACCTCTGAGCCCGTCGGTACACCGAGACGTGGTTCGCACTCACGCCTTCGACGAACTCGTCCGGGCTCCACGACGCATAGCGGTGCGCGAGGCGCAGCCCTGCCTCGCTCGCCATCTCGTCGAGCTCGCTCGGCATCGCCACGCAGATGCGCCACGGGCGAACCCGCACCGAGCGGTCGTGCAGTTCGATGTGCGCGCCGCTCACGGCGCTCGCCGCAGGATCGGTCTCGGTCGCGATCAGGATCACACCGTCTGCGGTCACAGATCGCGTCACCAGGTCGCGTGACGCCTCGTGCATCGGCGCCGGCACGAACGCCTCGACCAGCAGCACACCGTCGTCGTCCAGTGCCGCCGCCGCGTTGACGAGGCACCGACGCTGGGCGGCCCGATCGACCAGGTTGAACAGCAGATTGAACGCGGCAACGACCGCGTCGAACCGCCCGCCGGGAAACGCCGCCGCGTCGGCGACATCGCCGACCGTCACGTCGACGGCCGCGCCGCCCGCCTTCTCGCGGAGGACTGCGATCATCTCGGGTGACGAATCGATACCGCTCACGCGGTGGCCCGCCGCGATCAGGGGCAACGCGAGCCGACCGGTTCCGACGCCGAGTTCGAGCACGCGGGCCGACGGCCCGACGAGCTCGCTCAGCAGTCGCACCACCGACTCGATCGGCGCATCGCGATACCAGTCGTCGTAGACGTCGCTGAAATGACGGCCGTAGGCGCCGGGATCGTGCGTCATGGGCGCCGAGTATGGCCCGTGCAGCCGGCCCCGGACGTGCAGAATGTCCACGCCTCGCCCTTCGGGAGTCTCTGCGTTGGATCCGATCACCACGAACTCGACCTGGGCAGACCCAGGCGCCGCGGTCGATCTGCCGCGGGCGAGCCGGAGTTCGGTCAGCATCGACCTGTCGATCGGATCCGACGGCGAGTCGTCGGGTTCGCGTCCCTTACCCGGCAGCCCCGTCGACCGACTCCAACCACGAACCGTCGGTCAGCTCCTCGACGCCGGCTTCGAGGTCGTCAAGTTCCGCGGTCGCACGATCGCCACGCTCGCGGCGATCATCATCCTGCCGCTCTACGCGCTCCCGGCGGTGTTGAGCGCCCGCGTGATCGGCAACGCCGCGAAGTCGCCAGTGAGCCTGCTCAGCGGCCCGAACGGCCTGCTCACGAGCACCGGCAGTCCGTCTGGCAACTACTGGCGGCTCGTGATCTACGGACTCGTCGCGCAGGGTGGTCTCATGATCGCCCGCATGCTCCTCGGTGTTGCGATCACCCACCTCACGACCTCGTGGATGGTCGGCAACGACCCGACGGTGCGCGAGACGCTGCGCCACGTCGGTCGACGGTCGCTCGTCGCGATCGTGGCGTGGGCTGTGCTGCTGCCGGTGAAGGCGGTCAGCGCGGTCGCCTGCTATATCGGCCTGCTCTACACATTGCCGGTGTTCGCGATCCTCGCCCCGGTCGTGTCGGTCGAGAGGGCGGGGCCGTTCGCGTCGATCCGTCGTACCCACGGGCTCGCCCTTCGTCGGTACGGGCCCTTCCTCGGCATGTGGGCATTGTGGCTCGTGGCCACCGGCGCGATGCAGGTCTCGTCGCAGGCGGTGGTCGCGCTGCTGCGGTACCTCGCCAGCGACACGAGTTGGGGATGGATCGTCACCGCGTCGTTCACGACCATCTTCACGGCGATCCTGGCGACGGTCGAGGTCGCCGTCTGGGCGATGGCGTACATCGACGTCCGCATCCGCACCGAAGGCATCGACATCGCCTTCGAGGTCATCGAGGAGTTCGAACGTGCGGGCGCCTGAGCCGGCCGAGATCCGCGACCACCTCCACCAGGTGTTGTCGCGCTCGGAATTCATGCGCAAGAAGTCACTCTGGACCCGATTCTGGGAATGGGTCGGCTCGCACCTCCCGAAATTCGGCGGGGCCCCGGGCGCGTGGGGTGGCGTCGGCTCGGTGTTGCAGTGGCTCCTCTTGGCAGTGTTGATCGGCGGCGTTCTCGTGCTCGTCTGGTGGGTCGTGCGCAACTGGGTGCGGGGGCCGCGCGTCAAGAAGCCCGCCGAGGTCGTCGGCGAGACCGAGACGTGGCAGACGGCCGACCAGTGGCGCACCGCGGCCGAGGGATTCGAGGCGCGGTCCGAGTGGAAGGACGCGATGCGGTGTCGCTACAACGAACTCGTCAGCCGCCTGATCGATCGGGGTGACGCGCCGGCGACCCGCGGCCGCACGACCGGCGAACTGCGACTCGACGTGACCCGCTCGCTGCCCGACGGCGCGGCTGACTTCTCGGAGGCGACCCTCCTCTTCGAGCTGCCCTGGTACGGCGATCGACCGACGGGTCCGGCCGAGAACCAGCGGTTCCGCGACCTGGCCGCGGTCGTGCTCGCCACTCGATCCGTGCCCGACCTCGAGCCCGCGCTCGCCACGGCTGAGGGCGAGGCCACATCGTGACCGCGCCGGCGACCCCGACGTCGCGTGGCGGCTCGTGGCGACTGTGGTTGATGCTCGTGCTCGCCGTCGTCGTGACCGTCCTGGTCCTTCCCGACGACCCCGGGCCCTCCGACCTCGACTCGACCGGCACCGATGGCTACAAGGCATTGCGACTCGAGCTCGAGTCGTTCGGCGCGACCACGAAGCGGATCGATGCGAACGACATCACCAGGGCGTCGGCCGGCATGTTCGACACGATCCTCGTCCCGACCGCCGCGGGGGCGACCTCGGCGCAGCGCGATCGGTGGCGTGCCTTCGCGGCGACGGGCGGCACCCTCGTGCTCGGCCAACCCGCCGAGGCGCCGACCGCAGCGGCGGCGACCCCGTCGGTGCTGCTGCGCGGCATCGACCACGCGTCGTCGCAGCAGTGCACGATCCCCGCGCTGCGTCGATCGGGTGAACTCGACATCCCACCGACGGTCCAACCGATGGCCGCGGTCGGACGCGAGTGGTGCTTCGGTTCGAGTTCGCAGGCCTTCGTCGTCGCGCATCGCGAGGGGGCAGGCCGGGTGGTCACGCTGGCCAGTCCCGATCTCTGGACCAACGAACTCCTCGGCATGGCGCCTGAGGACAAGAAGGTCGCGGCCGCGGAGGATCTGCCCGCGAACGGGGTCATCGCCCAGTTGTTGCTGGCGCCGGCCGGTCGCGAACGCATCGGCGTCGTGACCAGTGGAGTCGCGGTGACGGGCGCATCGGGGGGCAAATCGCTCAGCCGTGTCATCCCCGCAGGTGTGAAGCTCGGGCTCGGTGAGCTGGTCGCCGCCTTCCTGTTCTACGCATGGTTCCGGGCGCGGCGTCACGGTCGTCTGATCCGCGAGGCCACGCCCGTGACGCTCGCCGGGTCGCAGCTCGTCGATGCGGTCGGCAACCTCCGCGAGCGCCGCGACGATCGCCAGCGCGTCGCCCTCGAGCTGCGCCGGCAGGCCCGCCACGACCTCGCGCGCGTGCTGGGCCTGCCGGTCAACGCGTCGGTTGCAGAGGTCGCCGCGGTCGTCGCCGAGCGCGGCGTCGCAACGGTCGACGAACTCACCAGGGCGTTGGGCGATGATGATGTCCACTCCGACGCCGAGCTGATGGCGTTGTCCCACTCACTCGACTCGATCCGCCGGGAGGCCCTTCATGTCTGACCCGTCTGCGCCCTACGAGGG
>JAYTFP010000129.1:0-7328 GCA_043734285.1 Acidimicrobiaceae bacterium | reverse complement strand
CAACGCGGCCCCAACCGCGTCACCCAGCCCCGATCTCGGCCCAGCAGCACCAGCCCGTCACCACCCCCGACCCCACAAGCCAATCGGTGGATCGAGGCTCAGTCCTTGTCGACGGCGGGCAGGTAGGTCATCGACAGGTCGCCGAGGCGCACCAGGGTCGAGCTGATCCATCCGCCCATGGCCGAGAAGTGCAGGTCGAGGATCGAACCGTCGGCCAACGTCTGCTCGTCGAGTTCGTACGAGCCCTCGTACGACGCCTCGATCGCGTATTCGATGTCGTCGAGCTCGTCGCCGTAGCTGCACTCGACGGTCGGGCCGCTGCGGCGCAGCACCTCGGTGCCGATGGGTGGGCTCTCCATCGGCAGCTTCTGCATGACCGCCGCGGGATCGGGCGCCTCCGCGAGACGCTGGATGCGCAGGATCACCTCGATCTCGATGTGCGGCGGTTCGTCGAGCTCTTCCTCGATGTACCAGGAGCGATACGCGGTCTGCGACCACGTCGGCCAGTCGAGCGTGATGTCGCAACGGATCCGCGGGGGCATGCCCTCGCCCGGGAGGCTGTACGACGTCTCCCAGGTCAGGTCACCGAGCAGCACATCGGTCTGGAAACGCTCCTCGAACGCCTGGCGCTCGAGCATCGCCTTCTCGAGTGCATCGCGGAGCGCACCGATCGCATCGGTGAAGACGTGGTCCAGCATGGTGCTGTCAGGCTACGGCATGAGCGCGGAACCGCCGCCGCCCTTGGGCGTGAAGCACTTCGTGTCGGGATGCCCCGCGTACCCCAGCTTGGGAAGGTCGAACGACTCCTCGAGCGTGCACAACAACGAGTAGTGGTTGTACGGCGTCTCGTCGATCGCCTCGCGGCCGCCGGGCGTCAACACGAGGGCGCCGACCTTGCCGCCGCCGGGTCCACTCAGCCCGGGTTGCGGCGCGTTCGGTGTCGACGTGATGCCGCAGCACGCGCTGGCATCGGCCTTGGGACCGGAGCTCTCGGCCTCGTCGAACGTGATGATCAACATGCCGCTCTTCGCGAACGCGGGCGAGGCGAGGATCTTCGGCACCCAGGTCGAGAGCCATGTATTCGCCCTGGCCATGCCACCCTTCTTGCCGTCCTTGCAGGGATCGTCGTGCCCGTCGTTGCACAGATTGGGCGTGATGTACGACAGGTTCGGAGTCGTCGCCTCGGTCTTCAGATCGTCGGCAAACGTCGAGAAGTCGACCACGTTGTCGCACGCGGGGCCGTCGATGATCGAGTGGAAGTACACGAAGGGGTCGTGACGGGTCGCGTACATGTCCTTGGGTCGGGCGAGCAGCGTGGGGTCGCCCTTGCCGATCTCGGGATGCCGGCAGGTGGTGGCCTTCTCGGGGCCGGCCGACAGATCCTCCTGGTAGGCCTTCCACGTCTTGCCGGCATCGGCGAGTTGGTCGGCGATCGTCTTCACACTCGCAGGGAAGACGCAGCCGTCACCGACCGCCTGCTGGTAGTCGGCGGTCGACGACTGCACGAAATCGCTGTAGGTCAGGCAGTCACTCTGGATCGCCTTGTCGGGCCCCTGGCCGCTGACCTGCGCGATGTAATTGCCGAGACTCACGTGCGCCACGCCGTAGTAGTTCGGCAGGAACAGTCCGAGCTTCTTGAGAGTGGTCGCCAGGTAGGGGATCTCGGTCGTCGGACCCCACGACGAGTCGAAGCTCTCGTTCTCGAGATTGATCACGAACGCATGCAGCGCCGCTGGCTTCTTCTTGACGGCCGTCGTGGTGCTCGTGCTCGACGTCGTCGTGGCCTTCGTGGCGTCGTCGCCCGAACTGCAACCGGCCGAGACGAGTGCGACCAGCGCCGCTGCTGCGATGAGCCTGCGTGCTGGCTTGATGAAGGACATGACTCAGATGCTCGCGAGATCGTCGGCCGAGATGGCGAAGAGGCTCGAAGCGCCGGCGGTCGCGGCGGTCAGCAGCCCACCCGCCTGCGAGACGATCTGCTCGGCGAAGAACGACGCTGAGGCGATCTTGGCCTTCAGGTAGGCCACGTCGGGCGACCCGGCGTCGATCTCGCCCTGAGCCGCGAGTGCGAGGCGCGCCGATAGCCAGCCGCCAGTGACGATGCCGAAGAGGCGAAGGTACGGAGTCGCGCCGGCGAGCGCCTGACGGGGATCGCTCAGGCCGTGGTCGAAGATCCAGGTCGTCGCCTCGTTGAGCACCGCGACGCCGGCGGCCAGATGGGTGCGGATCGTCGCGAACTCGTCGCCGGCCGCGGCGAGCGCCGCGTCGGTGTCGCGCATTCGCTGCAGGTGGTCGTTGACCACGCCACCCATGCGCATCGGCAGCTTGCGTCCGACGAGGTCCATCGCCTGGATGCCATTGGTGCCCTCGTAGATCGGAGCGATCCGCGCATCGCGATAGTGCTGCGCGACGCCCGACTCCTCGATGTAGCCCATCCCGCCGTAGATCTGGATGGCGGTCGAGGTGACCTCCACGCCCGTGTCGGTGCACCACGCCTTCGTGACGGGAGTGAGCAGGTCGGCGATCTCCTGCCACGTCGCCTTCTCGGTCGGGTCCTCGTGGACTCGGGCGAAGTCGATGGCCGCCGCGTTGTAACAGATGAGTGCGCGCATCGCTTCGATCTGGCTGCGCATCATCATCAGCATCCGGCGGACGTCGGGGTGCTCGATGATGAACGCGGGACCGCTGCTGTCGCCACCGATCTCGCGACCCTGACGGCGCTCCTGCGCGTACGCGAGTGCCTTCTGGTACGACGCGTCGCCGAGGGCGACGCCCTGGATGCCGACCGCGAGACGCGCGCTGTTCATCATCGTGAACATGGCGCGCATGCCCTGGTTCTCCTCGCCGACGAGGTACCCGATTGCTCCGCCGTTGTCGCCGTAGCTCAGCACGGCGGTGGGCGATGCGTGGATGCCCATCTTGTGTTCGATCGACACGCAGCGGACGTCGTTGCGCTCGCCCGGCTGGCCGGCCTCGTCGACCATGAACTTCGGCACGATGAACAGCGAGATGCCCTTGGTGCCGGCGGGTGCGCCGGGGATGCGCGCAAGCACCAGGTGGATGATGTTCTCGGCCATGTCGTGCTCGCCGAAGCTGATGAAGATCTTCGTGCCGGAGACCTTGTAGCTGCCGTCGCCCTGCGGCTCGGCCTTCGTGGTGCACAGACCGACGTCGGAGCCTGCCTGCGGTTCGGTCAGGTTCATCGTGCCGGTCCACTCGCCAGTCACCAGCCGACGAAGGTACGTCTCCTTCTGCTCCTCGGTGCCCCACGCCTGCAGGCACTCGATCGCACCGGTCGTGAGGCCCGGGCACATCGTCATCGAGCCGTTCGCCGCGGTCATGAACTCGAGGGCGAGCGTGAAGACGGCCTCGGGGAATCCGGCGCCGCCGTACTCGGTCTCGGCATTGAGTCCCTGCCATCCGGCGTCGACGAACTTCGCGTAGGCGCCCTTGAAGCCGGCAGGCGTGATCACGTCACCGTCATCCCACTTCAGGCCCTCGACATCGCCGGTGCGATTCAGCGGCGCGAACACCTCCTGCATGAACCTTCCGTGCTCCTCGAGAACGGTCGCGACGGTGTCGTAGTCGGCGTGTGAGTAGCGCTCTGTCTTCGACAGGTCATCGATCTCGCCGACATGGCGGAGGGTGAAGAGGGCGTCCTTGATCGGTGCGCGGTACTCGGTCATGACCCGATGTTACCCGTGGGTAACCTAGGTGCCAAGGCGCGCCCTCAGGACATGACCGCGATGCCTACGCCCAGGCCGAGGCGGCGCGCGTCGAGCGTCGCGATCCGCCGTCCGGGCTGGACTGCGGGCCGCGGCCGCGAGCAGGCGTCACCGAACGAGGCGGCGGTCGCATCCAGGTCGCTGCTGGTCAACGCGAGTCCCCAGAACCAGGCGGGGGAGTCGTCGCCGGTCGCGTCGAGCGGTCCCACCAGTTCGAGGATCGCCTCGCCCGCGCGGATCAAGGCCCAAAGGAGTCGCGGGGCCGAGGCACCGCACTCTCACCGCACCGATCACCAGGGACTCGCCGCCTGTCGCAGGGGCGAATCCCGACTCGATCCAAGGGCTCAGCTCACCGCCGACCCTCAGCTCGGTCAGCTGGATCAGGAGTTGCGCCCCATGTTGGGCTTGCGCCCGTGGTTCGCCTTCTTGCGGCGCGAGTTGACCTTCTTCTTGCTCGTGCGCTTCGACATAGGGCTGCGACTCTAACGGGCGAGCCTCGCGAACACGAAGTCGGCCGCTACAGCGACCGGTGTGCGGCGGTCCAGGCCAGGAGGTCGTCGGCGCTCATCGTGTTGACGATCCGTTCGGGTTCGATGTCGTGGCGGGCGGCCTTGTCGCAGCCGTAGGCGATGAACTCGAGCTGCCCTGGGGCGTGGGCGTCGGTATCGATCGAGATCATGCATCCCGTCTCCAACGCGATGTCGAGCAGGTCGTCGGGTGGGTCCTGGCGTTCGGGACGGCAGTTGATCTCGACCGCGGTGTCGAACTGCGCACACGCGGCGAACACATAGTCGGCATCGAACTGCGACTGCTTGCGCCCTGTGCCCATGACCTGCCGGCCGGTGCAGTGACCGAGGATGTCGACGTGCGGGCTGGCGACGGCCATGACCATTCGCTTGGTCATCGCTTCGCGTTCCATCGCCAGCTTCGAGTGCACCGAGGCGACCACCACGTCGAGGCCCGCGAGCAGTTCGTCGTCGAGGTCGAGGCGCCCGTCCTCGAGGATGTCGACCTCCATCCCGGTGAGAATTCTGAAAGGGGCCATCTCGACGTTCACGGCGGCGATCTCGAGCATCTGTTCGGCGAGTCGCACCGGGTCGAGGCCGTGGGCGATCGTCAGACGAGGGGAGTGGTCGGTGATCACGAGGTAGTCGTGCCCGAGGGAGCGCGCCGCGGTCGCCATCTCGGTGATCGACGCACCACCGTCCGACCACGTCGTGTGCAGGTGGCAGTCGCCCCTGATCGCAGCCCGGATCGCCGCGCCCTCGCCGATGGGGATGGTCGTCGATTCCTCGAGCTTCGCCAGGTACTTCGAGGGCCGCCCGGCCACGGCGTCGGCGATCACCGATCCCGTCGACGGACCGATGCCGTCGAGCTCGGTGACGGTGTTCTGAGCAACCCGTTGCGAGAGCTCCGCCGGGTCGAGCGCCGTGACCGTGTCGATCGCGCCGCGGAACGCGCGCACCTTCGGAGACGGGGCGAGACTGCGGTCGAGGAGGTAGACGGCACGCTGCAACGCGGCGACGGCCAGCGCGGTCGGAGGTGAAGAAAGTTCGGCGATGATCGAAGAATAGGTGACGTGTACAGTCGATCCACTGTGCTCGTGTCTGTCCTGATGCCCGCGTTCAACGCGGCGGCCACGCTTCCCACGGCCATCCGTTCAGTGCTGGATCAGAGCCACGCCGATCTCGAACTGCTCGTGGTCGACGACGGATCGACCGACGGCACGTCTCGAATGCTCGACTCCTGGCGTCGTCAGGATCCTCGCTTGCGTGTCCTCTCCCACGCTGTGAACCGCGGGCGATCGGCGGCGCGCAATCATGCGATCGCCGAGGCCGCGGGCGAATGGCTGGCGTTGATCGATGCCGACGACCTGTGGTCGCCCGTGCGGCTCGAGCGTCTGTTGGCCGTCACGCGGTCGCATCCGACCGCGGATCTCGTGACCGACGACCGCATCGGGTTCACGGTGTCGCCGCGCGGCAAGGTCATCCTGCGACACCGGTTCCCCAGCCGTGAGGCGTGGGGTCTGGGCGGTGTCGCGCCGCTGCAACGGCGGGGCTGGGTGATGGACAAGCGTCACTTCGACCCGCTCGTGCGGCGTTCGTTCGTCGTCGAATCCGGCGCTTCGTTTCCCGAGAACCTGTCGAGCGCCGAGGATCAGACCTTCTTCATGGAGCTGGTCTTCGCGGCGAGGGGATGCGAGGCGGTTCGCCTCGCTGAGCCGCTCTATTACTACCGGCTCGGGCACGCGACCCGGCCGAGCGATCAGGACGTGAACTTCGTCCGCGCAGTCCAGATCGCCGTTGACCAAACGGGTTCGTCCGAACTCCGACGTCTGGTCGCTCCGGCGATGGCAGGCGAGATCGCGATGCGGCGCCGCGATTCGACGCTGCGCGCGAAGGCGGGTCGCCTCGTCGCCGCTGACGCGATCGATGGTGACGACTGCGGCTCGGCTGACCTGCGCCGCCGCACGCGGCCTTGGGTCATGTTGCGGTCGCTCTGGTTCCGACGCTTCCTCACCGTGGTGTCGATACTCGCTGATCGTCGTGTACGACCGTCCGTCATCGCCGAGATCGAGCGTCAACTCGCCGGCCCTGACGTCGATCTCCCCTCACGAGGGTCGTCGCGCCGGCTGTTCGGGGCGTTCCGCTACTAGCCCAGCCCGTTGGGCCGCCGCCGGACCCCTCCGGTGGCCCAGGTAGCGTGTCGTCGTCATGGAACGGTTCGGATTCGTCGGTCTCCCCAACGCGGGCAAGTCATCGCTGTACAACGCGCTTGCGGGTGGCGGCGCGCTCGCAGCGCCGTACGCGTTCGCCACGGTCGACCCGAACGTCGGCGTGGCCAAGGTCCCCGACGCTCGACTCGACGCACTGGCGGCGATGTCGAACTCACGATCGGTGGTGCCCGCGGCGGTGCAGTTCGTCGACATCGCCGGACTCGTGAAGGGCGCGGCTCAGGGCGAGGGGCTCGGCAACCGCTTCCTCTCGCACATCCGCGAGGTCGACGCGATCGTGTTCGTCCTCCGGGCGTTCCACGACGACGACGTCCCCGGCTCCGACGACCCGCTCGAGCAACTCGGCACGCTCGAGGTCGAGTTGATCTACGCCGATCTCGAGACGCTCGAGAAGCAGGTCGACAAGCGTCGCAAAGCCGCGAAGGGCGACAAGGACGTCGTCGCCGAAGTGACGGCAATGGACCGGGCCATCGACGTGTTGCAGCGGGGCACGGCGCTCTACCGCAGCGATCTCGATCCCGAGGATCGCGCACTGCTGCGGCCGTACTTCCTGCTCACCAACAAGGCGGCGATGGCGGTCGTCAACGTCGACGAAGGCCAACTGCCCGATCTCGACGCTGTGCTCGCTCCGGTCGTCGCCGAGCTCGGCGGCCGCGCCGACGTCATCGGCACGTGCGTCCAGCTCGAGGCCGAGGCCGTGCTGCTCGACGAATCGGAACGCGCCGAGATGCTCGACGCGCTCGGTCTGGGCGAGGGCGCGCTGCCGCGCTTTCTCCGTGCGGCGTACCACATGCTCGGTCTGCGAACCTTCCTGACCACCGGCGAGAAGGAGTCGAGAGCATGGACGTTCCGGGCCGGCGCGAATGCGC
>JAYTFP010000128.1:0-7962 GCA_043734285.1 Acidimicrobiaceae bacterium | reverse complement strand
CGCCCGCTCGTAGGCATCGGGCCCGCCGACGGCCGTGATCGCCATGAGACACAGCGCCGCGACCGCGGTGAGCAGCCCGAACGTCACTGCTGCACCGTTGTTGTCGGCGATCGAGGCGACGATCATCCCGGCGATACCGCCGACGAAGACGGCGATGACGACGAAGCGGACCAGACGTGGGCTCATGGGTGGATGCTCAGCGGGCCAGCGGCTTGTACTTGAGACGGTGGGGAGTGGCGGCGTCGGCGCCGAGCTCCTTGCGCCGGAACACCTCGTAGTCGGTGAAGTTGCCCTCGAACCACCGCACCTGCGAGTCGCCCTCGAACGCGAGGATGTGCGTCGCCACGCGATCGAGGAACCAGCGATCGTGGCTGATCACCACCGCACATCCTGGAAACGCCTCGAGCGCCTCTTCGAGCGCCCGCAGGGTGTCGACGTCGAGGTCGTTCGTCGGCTCGTCGAGGAGCAGCAGGTTGCCGCCCAGCCGGAGCATCTTGGCGAGGTGAACGCGGTTGCGCTCACCGCCCGACAACACGCCGACCCTCTTCTGCTGGTCGGAGCCCTTGAAGTTGAACGACGCGCAGTACGAGCGAGCGTTGACCTCGCGGTTGCCGATCTTCAGCATGTCCTGGTCGTCGCAGATCTCCTGGTACACGGTGCGCTCGTCGTCGAGTGCGTCGCGTGACTGATCGACATAGGCGAGGTCGACGGTCGCACCGACCGTGAGCACTCCGTCGTCGGGCGTGTCCTCGCCCGTGATCATGCGGAAGAGGGTGGTCTTGCCCGCGCCGTTCGCGCCGATCACGCCGACGATGCCCGCTGGCGGCAGCGAGAAGGTGAGGTCGTCGATGAGCAGCTGGTCACCGAAGCCCTTCCTCAGAGCCTTCGTCTCGACCACGACATCGCCGAGTCGGCGACCCGCGGGGATCGAGATCTCGAGTCGCGACTCTGCGTCGCGGGCGGCTTCCGCCTCGCTCTGCAACTGCTCGTACGCGGCGAGCCGCGCCTTGCCCTTCGCCTGACGCGCCTTGGGCGCCATGCGGACCCACTCGAGCTCGCGCTCGAGCGTGCGCTGCCGCGCGCTGCTCTGCTTCTCCTCGAGCGCGAGTCGAGCTGCCTTCTGTTCAAGCCATCCGCTGTAGTTGCCCTCGAACGGAAGGCCGCGACCGTGGTCGAGTTCGAGGATCCACTCCGCGACGTTGTCGAGGAAATAGCGGTCGTGGGTGATCGCGACGACGGTGCCGGGATAGTCCTTCAGGTAGCGCTCGAGCCAGGCGACCGACTCGGCGTCGAGGTGGTTCGTCGGCTCGTCGAGGAGGAGCAGATCGGGTCGGCTGAGCAGCAGTCGACAGAGGGCGACTCGACGTCGCTCACCGCCCGAGAGATTCGTGACGGGGGCGTCGCCGGCGGGGCAGCGCAGCGCGTCCATCGCGATCTCGACGTTGCGCTCGAGATTCCAGGCGTCGGCGGCCGCCATCTTGTCCTCGAGTTCGGCCTGGAGGGCCCCGACCTTCTCGAAGTCGGCGTCGGGCTCGCCCCACATGGCCATGACCTCGTCGTAGTGGGCCAGGAGGTCACGCACCGGGGCCACACCGTCCATCACATTGCCCATGACGTCCTTGGCCTCGTCGAGGTGGGGCTCCTGCTCGAGCAGGCCCGCCGAGTAGCCCGGCGTCAGCCGTGCCTCGCCAGTGAACCCGTCGTCCATGCCGGCCATGATCCGCAGGATCGACGACTTGCCCGAGCCGTTCGCGCCGATGACGCCGATCTTCGCGCCTGGGTAGAACGACAGCGTGATGTCCTTCAACACGTCGCGATCCGGCGGATAGAAACGGTTGACCTTGTACATCGTGAAGATGAACTGGTTGCTCATGGTCGGCGATCGTATCGGTCGGGCCTTCGCGGGCGGAATCTGACCCCGAACGCGAAACGACCCGGCACGAGGCCGGGCCGCTTCGGAAACTCTTGGTCGTCCTACTTGCGACGGACGGCCTTCTTGGCGGGCCGCTTCGCGGTCGCCTTCTTCTTGGCCGGAGCCTTCTTCGCAGGTGCGCGCTTGGCAGTGGCCTTCTTCTTGGCCGGAGCCTTCTTCGCAGGTGCGCGCTTGGCAGTGGCCTTCTTCTTGGCCGGAGCCTTCTTGGCAGTGGCCTTCTTCTTGGCGGGTGCGCGCTTGGCAGTGGCCTTCTTCTTGGCTGGTGCCTTGCGTGCGGGTGCCTTCTTGGCGGGCGCCTTCTTCTTCGCAGGTGCCTTCTTCGCGGGCGCCTTGCGTGCAGGTGCCTTCTTCTTCGCAGGCGCCTTCTTCTTTGCGGGCGCCTTCTTCTTTGTTGTAGCCAACGTTGCCTCCTCGGCGAGGGAATCAGTAGGAGAATTTTCTACCAGCACATTGGTACGTCGATGTTGGTCCTTCCGAATGGAAGCTTTCGGCCCGGCTCCATCAACCGCGGCATCGTCGAAACCGGGGAGCGCGAGGTCGATGCCGCGACGCGGCGAGTCGAACGACTGCACCGTGAACGACCTCCGTTCGTTCGCCGTCAACACGTCGCGCGCGCTGCGCGGAGGCGGGTTGCCCATCGCTCGAAGCGGCACGTAGCAGCGCGCCTGATCGACCGTCACGTACGCGCCGTGCGAACTGAACTCGATCACTTCGCCCTCGACGACGCCGCCGATCGGATGCGCGGTGATGAACTGGAGGAATGCCAACGGTTCGTTGATCGGCTCGACGCGGCGATTGGCGTTACTACGCCGCGCCGGTCGCTTGGCGGCGGTGCTCGCCGCCGCGACAGGGGCCTTCTTGGACTTGGTGGCGGCGGCTACCGCGGTCGTGTCAGCCGCTTTGCTCGCCGGTGAACGACGACGGCGCGGCGCCGGGGGCGGGGTCGCCGCGGTCGGCACCGGGGCTGGCGGCAGGGCGTCGTTGACCTTGCGCGACGGGGCCCGTTTCGAGGCGCGGGTCGACGCGCCGCCCGTTCCTGGCCGGTCGGACTGCTTGTCCTTGGCCTCTCGGACTGCTCGGCGGCTGGTCGGCCCGCGGACAGGTGTGCGGTCGACGAAGACCCAGCCGATCGGGGGTACCGGCTTGCCGCCGATGAGTCGCCCCTCGTCGAACAGCCACTCGTAGGTGCCGTGGAACTCCTGGAAGGAGTCATTCGACAGCACCGTGGCGTGCGACTTGTCGGCGATCTGGAGGATGAAGGCATCACCCCGCCCGATCGCGCCGGCCGGAGGTGTCACCAATTCGCCGGCGAGGATCCCCTCCTCGAAGCGGTGGCTTTCTGATGCGTCGATGCGGTGCCCGAAGGTCGCGTCGACGACCACGATCACGTGATCGTGGGAGCGTTCGGCGACGAGCGCACGGACGGCGTCGTCGAGTTGCTGGAGGCTCGGGAACGATCGCCCTTCAGTGGCAATGTTCGAGCCGTCCACAACGAGTGTGGTGTCGGTCATGTTGGTCAGTGGAACCTTCGGTTCGGTTCGAAGCCCGCCGATGATCGTTCTCGCTCGTTCGCTTCATAGGATGCGACACGTGCGAGCAGCGATGATCGACGCGATCTTCTTCGACTTCGGTGGGGTGATCGCGTCCTCGCCATTCGAGGCATTCGCAGCATATGAGCAACGGGCCGGCCTTCCGCGCCACTTCATCAGATCGGTGAACTCGCGCAACCCCGACGACAACGCCTGGGCGCACCTCGAGCGTGGCTCGATCGACGTTCCCGCCTTCGTCGCCGAATTCGAATCCGAGGCTGCCGCGATGGGTCATCCGGTCAATGGATACGAGGTGCTCGGTTGTCTCGAGGGCGAGATCCGCCCCGCGATGGTCGATGCCGTCCGGCGGTGCCGCGAGTCGTTCACGACCGCTCTGCTCACCAACAACGTCGTGTCGATGGACGCGATCGGGCCAGGCGCCGATCGCATCGCGCCGGTGCTCGAACACTTCGACGTGATCCTCGAGTCGTCGGTCGTCGGCGTTCGCAAGCCCGACCGACGGTTCTACCAACTGGCCTGCGAAAGGGTCGGCGTCGACGCGACCGGTGTCGTCTTCCTCGACGACCTCGGCATCAATCTCAAACCGGCGAGGGAGATGGGGATGCACACCATCAAAGTCGCGGATCCGGATGCGGCGATCACCGAACTCGAGCACGTGACGGGGCTCGAACTCCGCTGAGCGCGGATCAGAGGTTCCGGGTCAGAAGTACTGACGTCCGTCGCGTGGGGGGAGAACGGCGAGGGCCGCGTCGAGGAGTTCGGCTTGTTCCTGAGCGTGGATCGCCGCCTTGCCGGTCGCGGGTGAACCCGAGTCGGAGCGGCTGATCCGGCGGATCTCGTACTTCTCGCCGTGGGCCTCGTACAGCCGACCCTTGATGCCGCCCCACGGGCCCATGTTCTCGGGCTCCTCCTGCAGCCACACGATCTCGCGGCAATTGGGATAGCGGTCGAGCTCGAAGTTGAGCGCCTCGAACGGCCAAGGGAAGAGCTGCTCGACCTTCGCGATGGCGACCGCGGCGCCGAGCTTGTCGCGGTGCTCGATCGCCTCGTTGCCGACCTTGCCGGACGCCAGCACGAGCCGCGTGACCGCCATCGGGTCGATGCCCGACGTGTCGGGCAGCAGCTCTTCGAACGAGCCGGTCAACAGGTCGTTCACCGGCGAGCGGTACGACTTGGCACGCAGGCCCGACTTCGGCGTGAAGACGATGAGCGGCTTGCGGACCTCGCGGTGCATCTGGCGGCGCAACAGATGGAAGTACTGCGCAGCGTTGGTCGCGTTGCACACCTGGATGTTGTCTTCGGCGGCGAGCGACATGAACCGCTCGATGCGACCCGACGAGTGCTCGGGGCCCTGTCCTTCGTAGCCGTGTGGGAGGAGCAGCACGAGACCCGAGTGCTGGTGCCACTTGTCTTCGGCGGAAACGATGTACTGGTCGATGATGATCTGGGCGCCGTTCATGAAGTCGCCGAACTGGCCCTCCCACATGACGAGCGCGTCGGGCTTCTCGACGGAGTAGCCGTACTCGAAGCCGAGCACCGCGTACTCCGAGAGCAATGAGTCGTAGACCCAGAACCGCGTCGGGCCCTGCTCGAGCTTGCCGAGCAGCAGGTGTTCCGCACCCGTCTGGTAGTCGACGAGGGTCGAGTGTCGCTGGCTGAACGTGCCTCGTCGCGAGTCTTGACCTGAGAGGCGCACCGACGTGCCCTCGAGCACGAGCGAGCCGAACGCCAACGACTCGGCCAGCGCCCAGTCGACCTGGCCGCCCTCGAACATCGCGTTCCGCGTTTCGAACTGGCGGGCGAGCTTGGGGTGGATCGTGAAACCGTCGGGGACCGTCGACAGCGCTGTGTACACCGTGTCGAGCACCGACTTGTCGACGCCCGTCTCGACGTGGGCGAGCACACCCTTCGCCGGCGGATGCGGAAGTGCGATGACCTCGCCCTCGGGCGCCGACTGCCGGGTCGCGTCGAGCGCCGCTTGGAGGCGGAAGTTGAAGTCGGCGAGGGCCTGCTCGGCCTCGTCGAGCGAGATGTCGCCGCGCCGGACGAGCGCCTCTGTGTAGAGCTTCCGCACACTGCGACGCGCCTCGATCTGGCGGTACATGAGCGGCTGTGTGTAGCTCGGGTCGTCGCCCTCGTTGTGGCCATGGCGCCGGTAGCAGACCATGTCGATCACGACGTCCTTGTGGAAGTGCTGGCGGTACTCGAACGCCAGTCGAGCGACGCGCACGCAGGCCTCGGGATCGTCGCCGTTCACGTGGAAGATCGGCGCCTGCACCGTCTTGGCCACGTCGGTGCAGTACTCGGAGCTGCGTGCCGCGGACGGCGCGGTCGTGAAGCCGAGCTGGTTGTTGATGATGAGGTGGATGGTGCCGCCGACGCGGTAGCCCTTGATGAGCGACAGGTTGAGTGTCTCGGCGACGACTCCCTGGCCGGCGAACGCCGCGTCGCCGTGCAACAGCAGCGGCAGCACCGGGAATCGACGCGCACCCTCGCGCAACTCGATCTGGTCCATCTGGGCGCGGACCATGCCCTCGACCACGGGATTCACCGTCTCGAGGTGGCTCGGGTTCGCCGCCATCTCGATGGGGATCGTCGCTCCGGAACGGGCCGTGAACGTGCCCTCCTGGCCGAGGTGGTACTTCACGTCGCCCGATCCCTGGATCGAGTCGGGCGCGACGTAGCCCTCGAACTCCTTGAACAGTTCGTCGTAGCTCTTGCCGACGATGTTGACGAGCACGTTGAGACGACCGCGGTGTGCCATGCCGAGCACAGCCCCGGCCATGTTCGAGTCGGCTGCATCGTTGAGCACGGCGTCGAGGATCGCGATCGTCGACTCGGCGCCCTCGAGGCCGAACCGCTTCTGGCCCATCCACTTCGTGCCGAGGAACTTCTCGAGCGCTTCGGCTGCGTTGAGACGATCGAGGATGTGCCGCTGCTCGGCCGGGTCCATCTTCGTCGAGGCGCCCTCGACCTTCTCCTGGATCCAGCGCTTCTCCTCGATCGACTGGATGTGCGTGTACTCGATGCCCGCGGTGCGGCAGTAGGCGTCGCGGAGCACGCCGAGGATGTCGCCGAGCTTCATCCGTTCCTTGCCGCCGACCGGAGCGTAGACCGCGTCTTGCAGGCCGGTGAGGAATTCGCGGTCGAGGTCCCAGATGGTCAGGCCGTAGAACGCGGGATCGAGTTCTTCGTACATCTGCGGTGGCTCGGCGGCGAGCGGATCGAGGTCGGCGATCAGGTGGCCGCGGACGCGGTACATGTTGATGAGGCTCGACACCTGCATCTGCTTGGCGATCATCGACTCTTCCCGGTCGACTGGATTGACGTCCTTGCGCCACGGGACCGCGACGTACGGCACGCCGATCGACTCGAAGATCGACTCGAAGAAGTCGCCCTCGCCGAGCAGGAACGAGTGCACCTGTCGCAGGAACATGCCCGATTCAGCACCCTGGATGATGCGGTGGTCGTAGGTGCTCGACAGCGTGATGATCTTCGAGATGCCGAGGTCGGCGATCGTGCGTGGGTCGGCGGCTGCGTACTCGGTCGGGTAGTCGAGCGAGCCGACGCCGACGATGACGCCTTGGCCACCCATGAGACGCGGGACCGAACGCTCGGTGCCGATCGTGCCCGGGTTGGTGAGCGTCACCGTCACGCCGGCGAAGTCGTCGGGCGTCAACTTGTTGCTCGACGCCTTTCGCACGAGATCGTCATAGACCGCGATGAACTCGGCGAACGACATCTCCTCCGCGCCGCGGATGCACGGCACGATCAGGCTTCGCGAACCGTCACGCTTCTCCTGGTCGATGGCCAGACCGAGGTTGACGTGCGGGTGCGTGACCACCCGCGGCTCGCCGTCGGGTCCTTCGAGGAACGAACGGTTCATCACCGGCATGTGATCGGCGATCGCGCGCACGACTGCGTAGCCGATGAGGTGGGTGAAGCTGACCTTTCCGCCGCGGGTCCGTCCGAGGTAGCCGTTGATGACCGAGCGGTTGACCTCGAGCAGCTTGGCCGGGATCTCGCGGAAGCTCGTCGCGGTCGGCACGCTGAGTGAGCGCTCCATGTTCTCGACGATTCGCGCGCCGACGCCACGAATCGGATCGCCGAGCGGTGACGCTGCCGCCGCTGCGGGTGTGCTCGACACGGGCGGCGAGGCAATGGCGGGTGGGGCCTCGACGTTGCCGCTCGCGCCGGTGACGGTCACACCCGGAACGTCGACCGGGGTGGGGCGAGCGGGCTGGCCCGGACGCCGGTAGCCGGCGAAGAATTCGCGCCAGTTGTCGCTGACCGAGTGCGGGTCCTCGAGGAACTGCTCGTACATTTCGTCGACCAGCCAGGCGTTGGGTCCCAGGGTCGCGGGGGAGAGGTGCTCTTCGGGCATCGCGCCCGATGCTACCGGGCTGACCGAGGGGTCAAAGTAGTGTCCGCCCCGATGCTGATCGCCACATGGAACGTGAACTCGCTGAAGGCCCGCAT
>JAYTFP010000127.1:0-12042 GCA_043734285.1 Acidimicrobiaceae bacterium | reverse complement strand
CGTGTCGTGAATGCTCGCCACGAGATCGGCAACCTCGTCGTGTCGACCCGACGCCGCGAGCGCGAGGGCCCGGACGGATCTCGCGAAGCTCGCGCCCGGCGACCGGCTCGTCGCCGAGTCGAAGAGGTCGACCGCCTCGGCACCGCGTCCCTGCTGGGCGAGCGCGAGCCCGTGGATCGCGAGCACATCGGACGCGGTGTCGGCCGCCGCCGCGTGGTCGAGCTCGACGCCGTCGTGAAGGAACTCTGCGTCGCCGAGCTGCAAGCGCGTCGCGAACGTGTTCGAAGCAGCAAGGTCTTCGGCGCGCACCGGCGTCGGCGACATCCCGATCGCCTCGTCGAGCATCGCCAGACCTTCCTGCACGCGACCGGTCATCACCAGAGCGCGGCCCTCGAGCGTGAGCGCCTGCTCGAGGCCGAGTGCGTCGCCGAGACCACGGAACAGCTCTTCGGCGCGGTGGCCGATGTCGATCGCCGCGGCCGTACCGCCCTCCCAGAGCGTGACCGCTCCGAGCACGATCAGCATCATCGCCTGACCCCAACGATCGCTGCGGCGCTCACTCTCGCGAAGGATCCGCTCGGCCAGTTCTCGGGCTTCCGCGGCGCGCCCCTGGAAGAACCGCACGAACGCGAGCAGTCCGAGCGCCCAGGCCAGGCCGCCCGAATCGCCGATCTCGGTGAAGGCCGCGCCGGACGCGTCGAGCCACGACTCGGCCTCGGCGACGCGGCCCGCCGCGAAGGCGATCCACGCCAGGTTCTGTAGCGCCCAGGCCTCGCCCCTGCGGTCACCGACGGCCCGAAACGCGTCGAGTGACGCGGAGATCGGACCGAGCGCCGCGTCGTTGTCGGAGTGGAACAGCGCGGCCATACCGGTCAGGCGCAACACCTCGGCTCGCGCATGCAGGTCGCCGACCGCGTCGAATTGGTCGAGCGCGTCGGTCAGGAGAATGAGCGCGTCGGCGTAGTGCCCGTTACGCGATGCGATGTCGCCGAGCGCCATCGTTGCCCGCGCCGCCGCGTGGGCGTCACCGAGGTCGCTGGCGAGCTCCTCCGCGTCGGTCGCGTCGGTGTGGGCATCGTCGAAGAGCCACAGTTCGGTCCGCGCGCGCGACCGTCCGAGCAGGTGCGCGAGACGAACCTCACGACGGTCGTCGCCGTCGGCCAGCTCGACTGCGTCGCTACGGAGGCGCTCGGCCAGCACCCACGCTCCTGCCTGCTCGGCCCTACCCGCAGCTTCGTCGAGCCAGATCAGCGCTCGGGCGTCGATGTCATGGGGGAAGTCGTGCTCGCGTCCGAGTTGGTGCGACAGTCGCGCCGCCTCGGTGAAGTGACGGGCCAACGTCTCGACGAACCAGTCGTCGACGGTCCGATCGGTCACCATCCGATCGAGATACGCGGCGATCCCGTGGTGACGGCGAAGTCGATCGAACTTCGTGAGCCGTGCGTAGGCGACCTCGCGCACCAGGTCGGATCGGAACGCCCACTGGTCCTCGTCGAGGATCAGGATCTCCTTCAACCACAGCGACCGCACGATCTCCGCGGCGTCGTGCTCGTTGCGGGTGTGACGGGCGATCTCCTCGAGGGCGCCGGTCGGTCCGGAGGCGCCCCACACGGCGGCATCCTCCAGGGTGTGCTGTTCGCCAGGCGTGAGTCCGTCGATGCGCGCCGCGATCAGGCCGCGCAGCGTGTCGGGCAGGTCGGCAAGGCTCGCCGCGTTCGCCGCACCCGCGCCCCGTTCCGAGAGCAGCGTGACGAGCTCCTCGAGGTAGAGCGGGTTGCCGCCGCTGCGATCGAGCAGGGTGTCGCGCAGCGCTCCGGAGACACTGTCGTCGAGCAGCTCGTCGAGCAGCTCGGATGCCGCCGACCGGTCGAGCGGGTCGAGATTCAGCACCGTCGTGTTGTGACGGCCGGCCTTCGGCGACCAACGCGACAACAATGCCCGGCGCGACGTCGCGACGAGCACGAACGGCTGGCGAGCGAGCTGCTCACTCAGGTTGTCGATGAGCTCGAGGACGTGGTCGTCGGCCCAGTGGAGATCGGCGAGGCGGATCAGCACCGGGCGCTGGCGCACCCCCGCTTCCATGTAGGCCAGCAAGGCCTGCCCGGCCTCGGCGCGGGCACGCGTCGGGTCGAGACCACGGAGCGGACCGTCGTAGCCCATGACGTGCATCAAGCCGGTGACGACCGGCGCGGCTTCGCCCTCGGATTCGATCAGTGCGCCGACCGCCTCGAGACAGCGCCGGAGCGCGACGTCGGGGACATCGTCGACCTCGATGCGGCACGCCTCGCGAACGGCATCCGCGATCGGCCACCACGGATTCGCCTCGCCGTAAGGCACGCACCGTCCGTTGAGCACGTTGGCCGTCGGATCCGAAGCCAGCACGATCGGCGCGATCTCGTTCGCCAAGCGAGTCTTGCCGACGCCGGCCTCACCCAGCAGGAGGATGATCTGGCCCCGGCCGTGGCGGATCGACAACTCGACGGTGTGGCGGAGCAACTCGAGTTCGGAGTCGCGACCGATGAGCGGCGAACCGCGACGGAAGCGGTGACCCGGAGGCGCGAGCGCCGCGCGCGCCACCCAGACACCGACCGGCTGTTCGCGACCGCGGGCGATGCGTTCGCCGCGACTCTCATAGGTGAAGACCGATCGGGTCGCCGCGTACGTCGTCTCGCCGACCGCCACCTCACCGGGCTCGGCCGAACTCTGCAGGCGTGATGCGGTATTCACGACGTCGCCCATCGCGGTGTAGTCACCGCCGGCGCGCAACGCGCCGACCAACACCTCGCCGGTGTTGATGCCAACCCGCATGCGAACGGCCCAGTCGTTCTCGGCCGACACGGCCGCGAGCGTCTCGTGCATTCGCAGGGCGGCGCGTACAGCGCGCTCGGCGTCGTCCTCGTGAGCGAGCGGTGCGCCGAAGAGCGCGACGATCGCATCGCCGATGATCTTGTCGACCCGACCACCGAACTCGTGGACGTCCGCGACGAGCCGTTGGAAGCAGACGTCGACGACGCGCTTCACCTGCTCGGGGTCGAGCCGCTCGGAGAGCGTCGTGAAGCCGACCAGATCCGCGAACAGCACGGTGACCACCCGACGCTCGTCGCCCAGGGTCTGGAACGGCTGACCGCACGACGAGCAGAAGCGTGCGTCAGGCTCTGCATCGGTCGCGCAGTTGGAGCACCTCATGGGTCCCGACCATACCCACGGCGGTAACATGCGGGCCGCATGAGCCCTGGGAAGCGTCCGACACCGACTTGGCGTCCCAGCCCGCATCTTCTGCTCGCCCTGCTCAGCGCGCTGCTCGTGATCATCGGCAACATCTCGGGTCTCGCGGTCGGTGACGACGGCGTCGGCTACCAGGCGATCGCCGACAGCCTCCGCGAGGGGCACGGCCTGGGCTACTTCCTCGAGCGCCCCGTCACGATCTGGCCACCCCTCTGGCCGTTCCTGATGTCGCTGGTCTCGAGTTTCACGGGCTTGTCGAGCTCGCAATCCGCGGTGGTGCTCAACGCCATCACGGCATTCATCGTCGTTCTCCTCGTCGATCGTCTGCTCCGGCGTCTCGTGACCAACTGGCAGATCCGACGCGTCGGCACCTCGGTCGCGGCGCTCGGCGGATCATCGATCCTGTTCGGTCACCTGCTCATGACCGATCTCGCGTTCGTGGCGGTCATGCTCGGCCTGTTCCTCGCCCTCATGAACCATCGCGACACCGGTGACCGTCGGTGGCTCGTCAGGGCCGCCGTCTTGGTGTGGGTCGCGTTCATGACGCGCTACGCCGGTATCGCGCTGATCGGAATCGGGGCGGCCTGGATCGTCATTGCCCGACCTGCGTCGCGCCGCGACCGCCGACAGGACGCGGCGATCTTCGCCGGACTGTCATTCGTCGTTCCGTTCGGGTGGATGATCCGCAACCACGGCGTCGACGGGACGTGGCTCGGCCAGCGCTACTCATCGGCACGCGGCCTGATCGGCAACTCCTTCGACATGTTGGCGACCATCGGCAACTTCGTCGCGCCGGGTGTCGCCATCGGTCAGCGCAAACTGTGGGCGTTGGTCGCGATCGTGGGCATCGGCGTGATGGTCGTGCTCGTCATGCGGGTCGTGCGTCGCGACGATCGATTCCGCTCGACGAGGGGCTCGCTCGATCTGATGGGCACGCCCGTCGGGCTCCTCGTCGTGCACATCGTGCTGTACACGCTCTACATGCTCTACGCCCGCACGACGACCGGACTGAACCAACTCGACTTCCGTCTGCTCAACCCGATCTATCTGCCGCTGGTGTTGTTCGCACTCAGCATTATCGACCGCATCCTCGGCGAGGACGGAACGGGGAGCGAGACCCCTCACCGTCTCGCGCGCGCCTCGGTGCTCTCGTGGGCGGGGCTGAGCCTGTTGCTCGGCGCGGGCATGACGCTGTACTTCCTCACGGGTCCCGATCTGTTCTCCGGCAACTATGCGGGTTCCGCCTTTGAAACGGCGCGTCAGTCACACGCACTCGACGACATCTACACGCGCTGTGACAGGTCCCCCACGACCTTGTCGTCGAATCTGCCGAATGCTCTTTACGAAGGCCACAAGGGCGCTCACATCGAAGCCGGCTGGAGCCCACGGCTCACCGGACTCGAATCGAATGACAAGGTCGACGACATCGGCGTGCTCGCGGCCAATGTATCGAAGCACAAGTACTGCATCATCTGGCTCGACCTGCAGCCCACCTACGGCCACCTGGCGACACTCGAGCAGTTACGCCAGGACTTCCAACTCGACCCGTTCGCTCACGACGGCAAGGTGACCGTCTACGCGGTCACGGCCCTTCCGACAGCGCCCCACTGATGTCGCCCGGGACCTCGTCGCGCGCCAGACGATCGATGGCATCGGGATCGCTCGCGAACCGGTGCTTGAGTCGCAACGCGGGAACTTCGATGTAGCGGTGCGACGCGAACGCGACGGCGAGCGATCCGACCGCGACGGCGATCACACCGAGCGCCCCGAGCGCGGATCCGCCCCACGCGTCGGCGCGATCCGCGACCACGATGAGGATCGGGACGTGCCAGATGTAGATCGCGTACGACTGTCGGCCGACCCGCTGCATCCAGCGGAGCGACAGCAGTCGCGACAACCACCAGTCGTCGACGCGGACCGCCGCGAGGATCACCGGCGCGATCCCCCATCCGACAAGTGTGTAACCGATCTGCGTCCACGTCAGGCCGAATCGTTCGCTCCCGAGCGTCGCTGCCTCGAACGCCTTGTAGTTCGAGAACTTCATCGCGATGCCGAGCTTGTTGAAGATCGCCGTCGACGCCATCACGCCGAGGCCCGTGACGAACAGCCCGACAAGTCCAGCGGTGGTCAGAACTCGTCGATGGCGATGATCGAGTTCGGTCGGGAGGTGTGCGTTCGCGAACGCCAACACGACGCCGATCAGCAACGCGTCGGGGCGCTGCAGCCAGAACACGAACGGACCGAGATGCTCGGTCGCCCGCAAGGCAGCGCCGGCGACCACGAACACTGCGGCGCCGGCGAGGAACGGGCGTGCGAGGTTGCGGCGGATCACCACGAGGACGAGCACCGCGATCACGAGGTAGAAGTGCTCCTCGACCGACAACGACCAGAGGTGCGTGAGGAAGAGGTGCCGGTTGGCGTTGGAGTCGAGCCGGACCGTGAAGGCCACGTGGTACACGTAGAAGAACCCCGCAAGGATCTCCTTCAGCGCGGTCGAGACGTAGCGCCCGTTCTTGACGAACAGTGAAATCAGGAACGTGAAGCCGAGGACCGGGTAGAGCGGCGGCAGCAGCCGTAGGCCACGGCGCGCGTAGAACGACCGCAGCGAGATCGTGCCCGTCTTGCGGTGTTCCTGGAGCAGCAGCGTGGTGATCAGGAAGCCGCTGACGACGAAGAAGATGTCGACGCCGGCCGAGAACGACGTCAGCTTGGCGGGCAACAGGTGGAACACCACCACGAGCGCCACGGCGACGGCGCGGAGGCCATCGAGCGAGCCGACGAGACCGAGCTTCGGCGCACGGGTCGTGAAGACTTCCGGCCGCGCGGATGTCGACTGATCCCCCGATGGCATCGGCTCAGGCTACGGGTTTGCGGCGACGGCTCGTGAAGTGAGGCAAGACCGTGTGCCGGAGGCGGCACGCTCCATCATGAGAGCACGCCCCGTCGACGAAGTCGACGCGAAACCGCCACGCTCCCCACCCGGTCGTTCGACGAGTCCCGGTGTCATCTGGCCACCCCGTTGGGTGAAGCACTGATGCATCCGATGGGCTGCGGTTACGTGGCGTAGGAGCGTGGCGGTCTGCGTTGGCCGATCCCGTCCAATCCTGATCAAGGGTCAGTGCTGAACGAGCCGGCCCGAAGTGGCGAAGAGCCTCCTCAATCCGGAGGAGACCTCTCGTCGGTCCCAGTAGAAGTCACTCGATGCAACCCCCTTTTTCGACGAGTCAGTGGGCTGTGTCACGCGTTGTCGTTGACCCTTCCGACTCTCTCCCGCGACGCCCGATCTGTCAATACAACAGATGCAAGATATCTCGAATACAGATTCGATCAGGTGCTTCGGAGGTAGCTCGCGATGCCCGCGGCCACGCCCCGCGCGATTCGTTGACGACCCGAGTCCGATGCGAGCACGGCGATGTCCGCGGCGTTGCGCATGTTCCCGCACTCGATGAACACCGCGGGTACCTGGGCGAGATTCAGGCCGCCCAGATCGTTACGCTCGATCAGTCCGTCGCGTCCGATGTAGTTCGACGGTGGCAGCCCCGCGATCGGCTCGAACGCGGCGCGGAGCCGTGCGGCGAGACGCGCGCTCGGCTCGACGATCCGGTCGTTCACCCCGGGCACTGCAAGCGGACGGATGACGTGGAACCCGCGGTCGGACGCGGCGGCGCCGTCGGCGTGGATCGAGACCGCCGCATCGGCGTGCGCCGCGTTGGCGATACCCGCGCGCACGTTGATGCACGGCCCCCAACCGTCGTTGTCGGTTCGCGTCATCACGACCGTCGCACCGGCGGCTCGCAACAGCGCGGTCACCCGAGTCGCGACGTCGAAGTTGAACGAAGCCTCGGAGTAACCGGCATTCGACGCGGTGCCAGTCGTGTTGCACGCCTTCTTGCCGTTGCCGATGTCGACGAGCCGGTTGATCTCGGCGGTGTGTCGCCCGTTCGCACCGTTGTGACCGGGGTCGATCGAGACGACGCGGCCGCGTATGCCGTCGAGTGACGCGTCGACGCTCCCGGTCCCGGTGGCAGCCTCCGGAGCCGTCGTGGTCGTGGTCAGCGCGGACGTCGTCGTACTCGAGGTGGGCCTCGTGGTCGTCATGGTCACGGGGCTCGTCGGTCGGGTGCTCGTCGTCGCGTTGGCGGTGGTCGCCACCTGTATCGAGGAGGTGGTCGCCGTCGCGCCGGCGGTCGTCGAGGATCGAGTCGTCTCGCTGTGGTCGGTGCGCGTCGTCGTCGATGCACAGCCGGCGGAAGCCACCAGCATTGCGACAGACACCACCAGCGAGCGCGAGGCCATTGCTGCCATGATGGCCGATCATCGACGCACTCATCGACGTCGCAATGCGCCACGATGACGCGGCGCGCCCCTTCGTGATCGCCGTCGACGGGCACTCCGCGGCCGGCAAGTCGACGTTCGCGCGACAGCTGGCCGACTCGATCGGCGACGACACGACGATCATCGCGATGGACGACTTCTACCGTGTCATGGACCCCGACGAGCGGCTGGGGCTGACGCCGCGTGAGGGCGTCGATCGCTACTTCGACTGGGAGCGACTCATCGACGAGGTCCTGATGCGACTCGAGATCGGCGCACATCTCCGATGCGCTCCCTACGACTGGATCGAGGGCCGTCTCGGACCTGAACGAGCAATCGTGATCGGCCGGGTCGTGATCGTCGAGGGCGTCTACAGCGCCCGACCAGAACTTCGTCCGTTCGTCGACCGGCACGTGCTCGTGGACACGCCGGCTGACAAGCGTCATGCACGCCAGACTGCGCGGGGAGAGAGCTCGCTCGAGTGGCGCACGCGCTGGGAAGCCGCCGAGGACGTGTACTTCGCCGAGGTCTACGCGGACGACGCCGACGAACGGATCGCCGGGTAGGGTCGCGCCATGTCCGAGCGCAACTACCTCGAGCACCTCGCCGCGATCCATCTGTTCAGCGGCTGCAACAAGGGCGACCTGCAGCTGATCGCCAAGTCGGTCGACGAGATCTCGGTCGACGCCGGCCGGGTGCTCACCACGCAGGGCGACTTCGGCCGCGAGGCGTTCGTCATCGTCGAGGGAACGGCCCGCGTCGAGATCGACGGCAACGAGGTCGCGACCCTCGGCGCCGGCCAGCAGTTCGGTGAACTCGCGTTGCTCGACGGAGGGTCGCGGACCGCGACGGTCACGGCCGTCACGCCGATGGAGCTCATCGTGATCAGCCAGCGCGCGTTCCTCTCGTTGCTCGACGAAGTGCCCGGCCTGGCACGACGGATCCTCGCCTCGATGGCCGCCACGATCCGCGAGCTCGACGCCCTCCACAGCCTCTGAACCGAAGTACGTTTGGCGCCATGCCTGCGCCTGACACCACCGACTCCGCAGCCCCGGGTCGCTTCCGTCCCCGCCACATCGCGATCGGCATCGGCCTCGCGGTCGCGATCGGCACGATCGCGAGCTACATCGCCGAGATCGGCTGGGCCGAGGGATGGCAGGAGGACTACGTCAAGAAGCACCCGATCTCGAGGGAGGACTTCCTCAACATCCCGGGTGCCTTCCGGCTCGCGTTCTACGTGATCATCGTCATCACCGTGCTCTACGGCGCGGTGATGTTCTCGAACCGCATGCGCAACTGGGAGCGAGGCGCACCCGAGAAGCGGGCGACCACCACCAAGAACATCAAGAAGCGCGCCGAGAGCCTGCGCGCCGGCCTCTACATGCAGACGCTGCTGCGCGACCCCGCCGCCGGCATCATGCACTCGCTGATGTACTTCAGCTTCATCATCCTGCTCGCCGTCACCACGGTGAACGAAATCAACCTGCAGGCGCCGCCGGCGCTGAAGTTCCTTCACGGTGGCGTGTACGAGGCCTACGCGTTGGTCGCCGATGTCGCCGGCATCATGTTCCTCGTCGGCGTCGGCTGGGCGATCGTGCGTCGCTACATCCAGCGGCCGTACCGCATCCGCATCAAGTCGAAGCCCGAGCACGCGATGATCCTCGGCGTGATGGCCGCGATCGGCCTGACCGGCTTCGCGTCGGAGATGTTCCGCATCGCACTGATGGGCATGCCCTCCTACGAGAAGTGGTCGATCCTCGGCTACCCGCTCGCCAAGACGGTGCAGCACGTGAGCTGGCTGTCGGGTGCGCACCAGATCGCCTGGATGCTGCACGTCGCGAGCTTCATCGCGTTCCTGATCCTGCTGCCGACCACGATGCTGCGGCACATCTTCACGTCGCCGATCAACATGTTCCTCTCGGAGCGCGATCGTCCCAAGGGTGCGATGAAGGCGATGCCGAACCTGATGGAGACCGAGCTCGAGAGCTTCGGCGCGACCACGATCGAAGAGTTCACGTGGAAGCAGCTCCTCGACACCGACGCGTGCACGATGTGCGGACGCTGCACCTCGGTGTGCCCGGCACACGCGACGGGCAAGCCACTCGATCCTCGTGAGATCGTGCTGAAGACGGGCGAGGTGATGGCCGCGACCGGCTCGCCCAAGGTCTCGCCGCCGATCGGTGTCGACGGCGAGATCACCATCGGCGCGAACAACATGTTCGAGCGCGTCACGCCCGAAGAGATCTGGGCCTGCACGACCTGCAAGGCGTGCGACGAGATCTGCCCGGTCAACATCGAGATCCTCGACAAGATCCTCGACATGCGGCGCTACCTGTCGCTGATGGAGTCGAACTTCCCGACCGAGCTCGGCACCGCCTATCGGGGCATGGAGAACTCGGGCAACCCGTGGGGCATGAGCCAGACCGAGCGGGCCGATTGGACGAAGAACCTCGAGGGCATCACGGTGCTCGCCGGCGGTGAGCCGCTCGAGGCCGAGTACCTCTACTGGGTCGGCTGCGCGGGATCGTTCGACGACAAGAACAAGAAGGTCACGACCGCGATGGCGAAGCTGATGCAGCGCGCCGACATCGATTTCGCGATCCTCGGTCCGGCCGAGAACTGCACCGGTGATCCCGCCCGCCGCTCGGGCAACGAATACATCTTCCAGATGCTGGCGATGCAGAACATCGAGACGCTCGGTTCGATGGGCGTGCGCAAGATCATCACGCAGTGCCCTCACTGCTTCAACACGCTCGCCAACGAGTACCCGCAACTCGGCGGTCACTACGAGGTCGTGCATCACAGTCAGTTCCTCGAGTGGCTGATCGACACCGGCAAGCTCGACATGACCGACGCGAAGCTCGAGGAGCGCGTCGTGTACCACGACAGCTGTTACCTCGGTCGCCACAACGACATCTACAGCTCGCCTCGCAAGGTGATCGGATCGCTCAAGGGCATCGAGATCGTCGAAGCCGGTCGCAATGGCACCACGGGCATGTGCTGCGGGGCCGGCGGGGCTCGGATGTTCATGGAAGAGAACACCGGCAAGGCGATCAACGTCGAGCGCAGCCAAGAGCTCATCGCCACCGGCGCCAGCCGCATCGCCACTGCCTGCCCGTTTTGTTTCATCATGATCGACGACGGAGTTAAATCTCAGGGCATCGAGGACGATGAGGTAAAGGTGGCGGATATCGCCATGCACATCCTCGAAGCCCTCGAAGCCACCGACCCTGTGAGCGCCTCCGTTGTTGAAACGGTCCACCAAGACTGAAAAGACCTCGAAGAAGGGGCCCCAGCGGGTCCTCGTCGTCGATGACAATCCCGACGCGGGTCTGCTGATGGTCAAGCTCTTCCGCCGCGCCGGTTACGAAGTCGCCGAGGTCACCGATCACGACGTCGCGTTGGCCACGCTCATCAACGAGCCGCAGCCGATCGCCGCGGTGGTCGCGAGCTTCTCGGGCTCGGGCACCGGCTCGTGCCTCAAGTTGCTCGACGCGGTGCGCAATCACATCGACCCACGCGTCAGCGCACACCGCATGGTGCTCATCATCGACAGCCCCCGTCAGCAGATGTTCTCGTGGCAGGCGGGCGCGGACGAGATCATCCTCCGGCCGTATCACGCGGATGGCGTGATCACCGCGGCCGAGAAGGCGATCAACCGAGCCAACGACGAGCGCCCGATGTACCGCCGGCGCATGATCGAAGAGCTCGCCGCGAACCCCGTCGTCTGACGACGGTCAGCCGAAGTTGCGGTAGTACTGGCTGGGGGTCGGTCCGACCTGGCCCTTGTATTTCGAGCCGAGCGCGCCGGTTCCGTAGGGCACATCGGCCGGCGTCGACATCTCGAGGAACGAGATCTGGCCGATCTTCATGCCCGGGTAGAGCGTGATCGGCAGTGTCGCGACGTTGGAGAGTTCGAGCGTGAGGTAGCCCTCGAAGCCGGCGTCGACAAAGCCTGCGGTCGTGTGGATCAACAGACCGAGTCGCCCGAGCGAACTCTTGCCCTCGAGGCGGCCGACGAGGTCAGCGGACAGTCCGATGCGCTCGGCCGTCGCGCCGAGCACGAACTCGCCGGGGTGCAGCAGGAACACGCCGGCGGGATCGATCTCGACCGGTTCGGTGAGGTCGCTCATGTCGTCCTTGACGTCGATGACGGCGCGGGTGTGGTTGCGGAAGACGAGGAAGCGGCAATCGAGCGTCACGTCGACCGAGCTGGGTTGCACCTTGGCGGGATCGAACGGATCGATGACGATGCGCCCGGCCTCGATGGCTTCGCGGATGGAGCGGTCGGACAGGATCACGGGTGGTGACCGTAGCCGAGGGTGCCGCGAGGGTTCGCTACCATGGCGCCTTCCTGCGGGTGTAGTTCAATGGCAGAACGGCAGCTTCCCAAGCTGCACACGGGAGTTCGATTCTCCTCACCCGCTCTCCACGTTGGCCACCGTCACAGACGGCGCGGCCAACCGATGCGCACCTCGACCGACGGCGAGTAGTGCACCAGCG
>JAYTFP010000126.1:0-4872 GCA_043734285.1 Acidimicrobiaceae bacterium | reverse complement strand
GGGCACTCGGCGGCGACGGGGTGCTGCTCGACTCGACCTGCGCCGATCCGCTCTCACGCCGATCGGTGCGCGTCTCGATGGGGCACGCCCTCAGCCTCGAGATGGCGCGATTCACCTGGGACGATCACGCCGCGATGCTGCGAGCCGCCGGATTCACGATCTGCGCGATGAGTCCTGGCGCGGTCGCTACCGACATCGACACCGTCGAGCTGCCCGAGTCGTCGAAGGTCGCTGTCATGCTCGGCGCGGAGGGACCCGGACTCAGCGAGCGCGCCATCGACGCGGCGGATCTCGTCGTGCGCATCCCGCTCGCCGATGGTGTCGACTCGCTCAACGTCGCGGCCGCTGCCGCGATCGCGCTCCAGCGGCTGTTCTGACGGCGACCGTCAGCCCCCAGCGGGATACCGGCGGGCGAGGAGCACCATCTCGAGCGCGGTGCGAGCACACTCCTCACCGACGTTGTGGCCGCCGGCGGGTTGCGAGCGGTCCAACGCCTGCTGCGGGTTCTCGGTGGTGAGTACGCCGAAGATCGCCGGCTTGCCGGTCGCGAGGCCGACATCCTGGAGACCGCGGGCACACTCGCCGGCGACGAAGTCGTAGTGACTCGTCTCGCCACGGATGACACAGCCCAGGCCGATGACCGCGTCGACCTTGCCCGACGCCAGCATCGACTTCGCGGCGAACGGCACCTCGAACGCGCCGGGGACCCACTCGATGATCACATCGCCATCGCCGACGCCGAACCCGACGAGCCCACGGATCGCGCCGTCGAGCAGACGGAGCGTGATGGCGTCGTTGAACCGTCCGCAGACGACGCCGACGCGGATGCCCGCGCCGTCGATGTCGACGAGCTCACGACCGACGTCGCGCTGGTCGACGCCCATCAGTCCAGACCCTCGATGAGATGGCCGAGGCGATTCTTCTTGGTCCGCAGATAGTCGATGTTCTCGGCGTTCGGTACCGACGGCAGCGACACGCGGCCGGTGATCTCGAGGCCGAAGCCGTCGAGGCCACCGAACTTCGACGGGTTGTTGGTGATCAGCCGCATGGTCGTGATGCCGAGGTCGTTGAGGATCTGTGCGCCGATGCCGTACTCGCGCGAATCGATGGGCAGGCCGAGCGCCTCGTTTGCCTCGATCGTGTCCATCCCCTGCTCCTGCAGGTTGTAGGCACGGATCTTGTGGCCCAGCCCGATGCCCCGGCCCTCATGACCGCGCAGGTACACGAGCACGCCGAGGCCCTCCTCGTCGATCCGCGCCATCGCGGCCTCGAGCTGCACACCGCAGTCGCAGCGCATCGACCCGAACACATCGCCGGTGAGGCACTCGGAGTGCACGCGCACCATGACGTCTTCCTCGCCCGCGACCGCGCCCTTGACCATGGCGACGTGCTGCTCACCGTCGAGCACCGATTCGTACACGTAACACGTGAAGTCGCCCCAGACCGTGGGGATGCGCGCCTCGGCGATGCGACGCACGAGCTTCTCGTTCTGACGGCGGTACTTGATGAGCTGCGCGATCGAGATCATCAGCAGCCCGTGGGTGGCGCAGAAGCCCACGAGGTCGGGCACGCGGGCCATGGAACCATCGTCGTTGACGATCTCGCAGAGCACCCCGGCCGGGTAACAGCCCGCCATCCGGGCGAGGTCGACGGCTGCCTCGGTGTGACCGGCGCGCTTGAGCACACCGCCGTCGGAGTAGCGCAACGGGAAGATGTGGCCGGGTCGCGCCAGGTCGGGAGGACGCGTGCTCGGATCGGTCAGCGAGCGGATCGTCGCCGAGCGGTCGGACGCCGAGATGCCCGTCGACGTGCCGTGCACGTAGTCGATCGAATAGGTGAACGCGGTGCGATGCGACTCGGTGTTGTCGCGGACCATCAGCGGGATGTTCAACTCGTCGAGGCGCTCACCCATCAGTGGCGCACAGATCACGCCCGACGTGTGCCGCACGAAGAACGTGATGGCCTCGGGCGTCGCGTGCTCGGCGGCCATGATGAGGTCGCCCTCGTTCTCGCGGTCCTCGTCGTCGACCACGACGATGATCTCGCCGCGGGCGATCGCGGCCACTGCGTCCTCGATCGAGGCGAACGGACTCGGTTCGTCGGTACGAACGTCACGGTGTGGCATCGGAGGCACCTCCCGGGTGCGGTTGGAGCTGTTCGAGCTGCGCGGCAATGAGTCGCTCGACGTATTTCGCGGTCACATCGACCTCGAGGTTGACACGGTCGCCCACGCTGCGGCCACCCAGCGTCGTCATCTCTGACGTGTGGGGAATGACGGCGACGGTGAAGGCGTCGGCGAGCGCGTCGACGACGGTCAGGCTGACTCCGTCGACGGTGATCGAGCCCTTCTCGACCACGTAGTGACCGAGCTCCGCGGGCATCGACACGGCGAGGTCGGGCACCGGCGAGGTGACGACCCCGACGCCGTCGACGTGACCCTGCACGAGATGGCCACCGAGTCGATCGACGAGACGGACCGGACGTTCGAGATTGACCGCATCACCTGGTGTGAGGTCGCCGAGATTCGTGCGGCGGAAGCTCTCGTCGCTGACGTCGGCCTCCCACCAGCCGGCCGCGGCGTCGAACGCCACGATCGTGAGACAGCAACCGTTGACGGCGGTCGAATCACCGAGCTTCGCCTCGTCGAGCACGCCGCGCGCGGCGATGCGCAGCTTCGCGCCCTCACGGCTGACGACCGTGCCCAGCTCTTCGACGATGCCGGTGAACATCAGCGCGCCGGATCCATCTGGATGCGGATGTCGTCGCCGACGCGATCGACGGCGACGAACGAGCCGCGCCACAAATCGGCGATCGTCGGCGCGCCCGGACCGGTGAACAGGCCACGCGCGTCGTCGCCACTGAACAGCGCCGGGGCCAAATAGAGCACGTAGCGATCGATGAGCCCCGCTCGGTGGAACTCGCCAGCGACTGCCGGGCCACCCTCGACGAGTAGCTGGAGGACGCCGTCGGCGCCGAGTTGGGTGAGCACGGCGTCGAGGTCGCCACTCATCTCGCGGCACGGTTGCACGCGGGCGGTCGCCGCCGCCGTGCCGAGGACGATCCGCATCGGATCGACCGAGCCGCTCGACGGCATCTCTGGCGGCGTGTAGTCGCGGACCGTGAGTGATGGGTCGTCGCGCACGACGGTGCCCGAACCGACGAGGATCGCGTCGGACTCGGCGCGCAGTCGGTGGCCGTCGGTTCGCGCTGCGGGCGAGGTGATCCACTGACTCGAGCCGTCGGGTGCCGCGGTGCGCCCGTCGAGCGTCGCTGCGAGCTTCAGTACGACCCAGGGGCGACCCGTCGTGCGGTGCTTGATGTAGGCGGCGAGCTGGCCCGTGACCCGCTCCGTGTACAGACCCACGCCGACCGTGATGCCCGCATCGCGCAGCGATTCGATGCCGTGCCCCCCGACCCGCTGGTCGGGATCGATCAGGGCGACGACCACTCGCTCGACACCGGCGGCGATCAGGGCGTCGACACACGGCGGCGTGCGGCCGTGATGACTGCACGGCTCGAGCGTGACGTACGCGGTCGCTCCGCGTGCGGCTTTGCCGGCCACCGCCAGCGCCTCGACTTCAGCGTGGTTCGAACCCGGTTCGCGGGTCGCACCTTCGAAGAGCTCACCCGTCGACGAACGGATGACGCATCCGACCCAGGGGTTTGGCGAGGTGATGCACCGCACTCGGGCGGCCGCATTGATCGCCCGCGCCATGCACTCGCGATCGATCGCCGAGTAATCGCTCTCAGCGCCCGTGGTCACAGAAGTGGTGGACATGGCACGCTCAGGGTAACACCAGAGCCGGTCGTATTTCCAGCGGTCGTTTCAAATTCGACCAGCCTTGCTGGTCGAATGCTGCCGACTCCATCACGCGGCGATCACGGTGAGCGAAGGGCAATCGCAGCCCCCATCGCGAGACTCACCAGCCCCGCGACGATCCCCGCCCCGACCTGACCCACGGCGACGATCACCGCGGCAAACAGCAGCCCGATCGATCCGGAGATGACGCCAGCGATCCGGTTGTTGCGGCGGTGGCGCCGAAACTCCCGCTCAGCGAACGCGGCGTGGTACGCCGGGCTGCCCGGCCCCGCGCCGCCGGCGAGATTCGGGCGCACCATGAACCGGGCTGCCCGAAGCTTCTTCGTACCGGTCGCCATCCTCGCGGAGCCGGCGAAGATCGGCCCGAGGGCGATGAGTGTGTACGGCGTCTGCGCGCCGCGCAAGGCGATCTCGACGCCGATCGCGACGGCGACGCAGGCGGTCACTATCGCGAACCCCGATCCGAACTCGCGGCGGCCCTGGCGACGCAGTGACGCACTTCGCGGCCCGACGCCCGCGGCCGGCGGGGCGTACTCCTGGTACGGGCTGGTCGGGTCGTCTAGCTCGGCGTGGCGAGCGCGTGGAATCTTGCGTGGCGCTCCCGAGCGTCGGAGCGACTCTGGCGTCATCTCGTCACGTCGGGTGCGGGTGTCTGTCGCCCGACATCAGGCGTAGGGCGTGCGGCACGATGTCGATGACGGCGTCGAGCATCTCGACCGCGCCGGCCGGCGAACCGGCGACGTTGAGGATCAGCGACCGGCCCCGGGTGCCGGCCACGCCACGGGACAGCCGTCCGAGCGGATTGACCGCGCGCATCGCCTCGGCGAGACCCGACGCGCGACGGTCGAGCACCCGGCGGGTTCCTTCCGGCGTCTTGTCGCGGGGACCGAAGCCGGTGCCGCCGGTGGTGATGATCAGCCCGTTGAACCCATAGGCCATGTGCGACAAGGCGTTGGCCACCGGTTCGGCGCCATCGATGCAGACGCGGTGTTCGAGTACCTCGAAACCTTCGCTCTCGAGCCGCGCGACCAGCGCAGGACCCGAACGATCCT
>JAYTFP010000125.1:0-7974 GCA_043734285.1 Acidimicrobiaceae bacterium | reverse complement strand
GTGCGCCGAGAGGCGGCACGCTCCATCAGGACCGCGGCTGGTACACACGACCGACGTCGAACTCGCCGCTTCATCCCAGATTCATCTTCGGTACACTCGCCGTTCAGGTTCGAGGATCGGGGGGACATGGACAGGCGCTCATTTCTCAAGTTCGGCGCGGGTGGAGTGGGTGCCGCAGCCATCGCCCCGTTCGCAGCGGGCTGTGCTCCGGCCGCCACGCCACCCACGTCGTTGTTCAGCCTCGGCGTCGCCGCCGGTCTGCACAGCGCGTCCGAGGTCGTGCTGTGGACACGGGCCGATCCGACCTTCGATGGCTCGGTCAGCTCGCTCGACTGGGACGTCGCCAGCGACTCGGGCTTCGGCACGATCATCGACAGCGGCACCGTCATCGTCTCGGCTGCCAGCGACTACACCGCGAAGGTGTTGGTCGGTTCGCTGCCGGCCGACACATCGGTCTGGTACCGCTTCCGCTCGGGCGCGAACACCAGCACCGTCGGCCGCGCCCGCACGCTGCCGGCCGCCGGCGCCAGCCCGACGAGCTTGAAGTTGGCCTACGCCAGCTGCCAGGCCTACGCCTGCGGCTACTACGCCGCCTGGCGTCAGATCGCCGCCCAGCCCGTGGACGCGGTGCTGTTCCTCGGCGACTACATCTACGAGGCACCGAACATCCAACTGCTCGGCCGAGTGCGTGACGAGCCGACGACGATCGCCGACAACCTCACCGCCTACCGCGAGCGCTACCGGCTCTACAAGAGCGACGCCGACCTGCAGGCCGCTCACGCCGCCCATCCGTTCGTGATCGTCTACGACGATCACGAGGTCGCCAACGACTGGGACTCGACCTGGCTGACCGACTTCCCGCAGCGGGTTGCGGACGCCTACCAGGCATGGTTCGAGTACCAGCCCGTCTGGCCGATCGCCGGCAACCAGATCTATCGCTCCCTCGCTTGGGGCGACCTGGGCGAGGTGTTCATGCTCGACACCCGTCAGTACCGCGGCGCGCACCGTCCGGGTGCCCCGCTGATCGGCACGCGCGACATGACCTCGTTCGAGGCCGACCCGTCGCGCACGATCCTCGGCGCCACCCAGAAGAGCTGGCTGCTGGGCGGGCTCTCGGCCGCCCAATCCGCGGGACGCACCTGGAAGATCATCGGCAACCAGTCGATGATCGCCCCCATTCGCGAGGTCGACGCCGACACCCCCGCCGCCCACGCCGCCGATCCCACGCTGCCGCTGCACGCCGGCACCTACTCGAACTCGAACTTCGACTCGTGGGAGGGGTTCCCGGTCGAACGCGACGCGGTGTTGTCATACCTCGAGACGAACGCCATCGAGAACACCGCGTTCGTCACTGGCGACTACCACTCGTTCTGGCAGGCCCCGCTGACCGGCGACTACGACGACGCGGCACGCCCGATCGTGGCCAACGAGTTCGCTGCGGGAGCCATCTCGTCGGCCGGCGGAGCGTTCAACGAGAACGCAATCTACGGGAGCTACCTGTCGACGACTCCGTCGTTCAGTTACGTCGACACCCACCGCAACGGTTACGGGCTGGTGGAGTGCACGCCGAGCGAGATGAAGGTGACCTACTACGCGCACAACGCGGCGTACTCGACCGTGCTGCCGAGCCCGGCCGTGCAGTTCACACTCGCGCCCGGCGACCCGAACGCCACCAAGACGCTGCTGCCGTAGTCGTCACCACATCGTCATACCTGGGGAGAGAACATGAAACGTCGCGACTTCCTGCGACTCAGCGCGACCGGAGCCGGCGCCGCGGCCCTGCTGCCCGTTGCCGGCTGCGCGCCCGAGCCGGCCGCACCCACCACGCCGTTCTCGTGCGGCATCGCGTCGGGGTTGCACAGCGAGACGGCTGTCGTGCTGTGGACCCGCCTCGACCCGCGCCTCACCGACTCGGCCACCGTCGACTGGGCGCTGGCGAGCGATCCCGCGCTCACCAACGTCGTTGCAACGGGCACCGCCGCCGCGCCGCTCGACCACGACCACTGCGTCAAGGTGCTGGTCGACGGCCTCGATGCGGACGGCGAGTACTGGTACCAGTTCACCGTCGGCGACGTGGTCAGCGCAGTCGGCCGCACGCGTACCCTGCCTGCTGCGGGCTCGTCGCCCACCAGCCTCACGATGGCGTTCACCAGCTGCCAGATGTACTCCGCCGGCTACTACGGCGCGTGGCGCGAAATCGCCGGGCAGGATCTCGACGCCGTGCTCTTCCTCGGCGACTATATCTACGAGATGGGCCTCGGTCCGATCGGTGTGCGCTGGGAATCGTTCTCCCCCGCGCACACCGCCGACGACTACCGGGCGAAGTACCGGCTCTACAAGAGCGACCCCGACCTGCAGGCAGCCCACGCGGCGCACCCGTGGCTCCTGATCTGGGACGACCACGAGGTCTTCAACGACCATGACGCCGCCCTGCTCGCGGCCGACCAGCCGCGCGCCGACGCCGCGCACCAGACCTGGTTCGACTACCAGCCGGTGATGCCGATCGACGGGTTCCAGATCTATCGGTCCCTGCGTTGGGGTGACCTCGGCGAGATCGTGCTCACCGACTCGCGCCAGTACCGCGACAAGCACCTCGACACGACGGTCATCGGTGCCCTCTACGACGCCGCCTACACCGACCCCAATCGTTCGATCCTCAGCGCCCCCCAACGGCAGTGGCTCTTCGACACGCTCGACGAGTCGCAGGCCGACGGCATCCGCTGGAAGCTGCTCGCCAACCAGGTGCTGATGGCGCCGCTGCGCATCCTCGACCTCGACGAGCCGCAACTCCGCGCGCTCGACCCGTCGCTGCCGAAGCACGCCGGCCTCTACACATCGCTCGACGGATGGGACGGCTTCCCAGCCGAGCGCGACGTGGTGCTCGGCCACCTCGCCAGCGCCGGTATCAGTGACGTCGTCATCCTGACGGGCGACTTCCACTCGTTCTTCCAGGCTGCGTTGCGCGCGGACTACGACGACGCTGCGTCGCCCGTGGTCGCGAACGAGTTCCTCACCAGTTCGATCTCGTCGACGCCGTTCTCGCTTGTCGAAGACCTCAACGAGGGGGCGAACAACGGGACGATGGTCACGCACCCCCAGTTCGGCTTCGTCGATCTCCATCACAACGGCTACGGGATCATCCGCTGCACGCCCGACGCGACCACGGTCACGTTCCGCACGAACAACGCCGCGACGAACAACGCGACGACGGACGCGGCGACCTGGACCATCGCCACGGGCGACACGACCGCGGTCAGGGCGTGACGGTCGGACCCCTCCGATTGACCAACCCAGGGTCGGACCGCTATCTGTGGACCCCGCCGGGATCGCTCCGGCAGCTGTTGGAGGACTGATCACCCATGCCCGTCGTCGTCACCGGAGCCGCCGGCTTCATCGGCAGCACCCTGGTCGACCAGCTGCTCGCCGAGGGTCGCGAGGTCGTGGGCATCGACTCCTTCACCGACTACTACGACCCCGCCCGCAAGCGCGCGAATCTCTCCGCTGCCCTCGCGAATCCGAACTTTCGGCTCGTCGAGGCGAACCTCGTCGATGCCGACCTCCTGCCGATCATCGGTGACGCGGAGATCGTGTGGCACCTCGCCGGTCAGCCGGGCGTGCGCCTCAGCTGGTCCGACGGGTTCCGCGCCTACAACGACCTCAACGTGCTCGCGACGCAGCGCCTCCTCGAGGCGGTCAAGACCGCCGGCACCCCGCGCATGGTCTACGCGTCGAGTTCGTCGGTCTACGGCAACGCCGAGCGCTTCCCCACGCTCGAGACCGACCGCCCCGAACCGTTCAGCCCTTACGGCGTGACCAAGCTCGCGGCCGAGCACCTGTGCGTGCTCTACGCCGCGAACTGGTCGATCCCGACCGTCGCGCTCCGCTACTTCACGGTGTACGGGCCTCGTCAGCGCCCCGACATGGCGCACCACCGCCTGATCGAGGCGGCGCTCGACCAGACCTCGTTCCCGCTGTTCGGCGACGGCTCGCAGGAGCGCTCGTTCACCTTCGTCGACGATGTGGTCGACGCGACGATTCGCGCCGGCGTCACGCCCGATGTCGCTGCTGGCACCGTGCTGAACGTCGCCGGCGCGTTCTCGTGCACCCTCTCGCAGTTGATCGACACCGTCGGCGACGCCGTCGGTCAGCCGGTGCCCCTCGATCGCCAGCCGGCTGCGGCCGGCGACGCCGCGAAGACCGGCGGCTCCACCGTCGAGATCGAACGCGTCCTCGGATGGCGCGCCCGCACCACGCTCGAGGACGGCGCTGCCGCGCAGGTCACGTACCACCGTTCGTTGCGCGACGCATAGCCGGGCCGAGAGGCGCCGGCTTCATCGAGAAAACACCGCGCGGTCATCGGGCCCTCGCGCGTCGGACAGACTGCGCACCCATGATTGCGACGCGCCGACGAACTCCGACGACGGCTCTCGTCACCGCGTTGCTCGCCGTCTGTGTCCTTCTCGCGGCGTGCTCGCCCTCCCGCTCGCGATCGCAGGCGCACCCGACCACGACGAACACCACGACCACGAGCACGCCGCCCGCCGCCGCGACGTTCGAGAAGGTTGCGTGCAACGATCTGCTCCACGAGGTCGGTCAGATCCCCGAACGGACCGCCACATGCGGCTATCTCCTCGTTCCCGAGGACCGGGCGAAGCCGAAGGGACGCATGGTCCGCATCGCGATTGCACGGCTGCACTCGAAGGCCACCCATCCGAAGTCTGATCCGGTCGTGTTCCTGCACGGCGGGCCCGGGATCGCCACGCTGGGCGATGGCATCGGCACCCGGCTCTCGAGTCCCGTGCTCGACGAGCGCGACCTCATCCTCTTCGATCAGCGCGGCAGCGGTCGTTCGGTGCCCGACCTCCAATGTCCCGAACGCGAGCGGGCGTTCGTCGACGCGCTGGCCGACCCGAAGCCGTACGCCGAGGAACTCGCCACTTTCGATGCCGCGACCGGTGCCTGCTACCACCGGCTGACGGCGACTGGTGTCGATCTCGACCAGTACGACACCGAGGCGAACGCGGCCGACCTCGCCGACCTGCGGGTCGCGTTGGGGATCAAGCAATGGAACCTGTGGGGCATCTCCTACGGCACCCGACTCGCGCTCACCGAGATGCGCGATCATCCCGAGGGGATTCGCAGCGTCGTGCTCGACTCGGTGTACCCACCGAACGCGGGAGCGGTCGACGACGTGATCGACTCGTCGAACCGGGCGCTCACCGCCCTGGCGAACGGGTGCGGCACCGACCCTGCGTGCCACGCGGCCTTCCCCGACGTCGCAGGTGACGTCGCGAAGGTCATCGACCACCTCGATCAGCACCCGTACTCGTTCCGTTACCAACCGCCCGACGGTTCGCAGCCTCGGCAACTACACCTCACTGGCGCGGCCGCTGCGGGCGGGATATTCAATGCGATGTACAGCACCGACCTCATCAGCCAGCTGCCGTCGCTGATCCACCGCATGGCCAATGGCAACTACGCGGTCGTGCCTGCGATCGCACAGACGTCGATCCCGTTCGTCAACGACATGTCCGAGGGCGCCTACCTGTCGATCGAGTGCGCGGACAACGGTGCGCGCTCCGACGCAGCGAAGGTGGCATCACTCCGCTCCGATCCCGGGCGAGCCGCGATCGCGCTGCTCGCAGGTTGGAACGTGTTCTGCAAGGACTGGCCGGTGACGCCGCTGCCACGCAGCTTCGGTGACGTGGTCCACTCGGCGATCCCATCACTCGTCATCGCCGGCGAGTACGACCCGACAACGCCGGCAGCACACTCGAGGGCGGTCGCGCAGGCGCTGTCGCACTCGGTGTTCGTCGAGGTGCCGCGCGGAGGTCACTCGCCCGACTCGGAGTGTGCGAGGGACGTCTTCGCGCGTTTCCTCGACGACCTCGACCGCGTGGACGCACGCTGCGCGACCACCGCCGCGCCACTCCCCTTCGCGACGGGCTGAGCCGGGGCCGTCAGGACGCTCGGTTCAGGAGGAGAGCACGAGGCGGGCGACGAGGTCGGTCCCGAACCCGGTGATGATCGCCAGGTACAGCAGCCCCGTGGCGGCCATCACGGCGGAGTAGGAGCGCTCCTTCAACGCCGCGCGCGTGACGCGGCACAGCACGATCGTCGCGATCGCGCAGGCGATCCAGAACCAGCCGAGCGATCCGCCCCACCCGTCGTCGATGTGACCGTCGATGACCGTGATCATCCCGGTCGGCAGCAGCATCACCGCGACCTCGAAGGGCCAGATCAGGCTGATCCACCGGACGAGGTCGAGCAAGGGGGCGCGTGGCAACCCTGGCTGCGTGAGGTACCAGTGGCCGAGCAGCATCGCGTCGGTGACCGCGCCGAGGAACGCCGCACCGACGAGCACCCGCAGCACCTGCACGACGACCGGAGTCCCCGCGTCGATTCCCGCGGCGAGCAGGCCGACCAGACCGAGGGCGGGCGCGAGCAGATCGAGCACCGGGGGAAACTCCGCGGCCGTCTCGTCGAAGCGTTGTTCGTCGCGGTCGATGCCGGTCATTTCGGTGATCCGCGCACTGCGGCGCTGCGACTGCTCGCGCTGATGCAGCACCCCGGCTCTGCGACGCTGCCACGACACGACGAGACCGACGAGGCACGCCGCGGCGACCGTCATCGCACTGATCTCGCGGACCCAGACTCGGTGGTAACGAAAGCCGCAGACTGTCGCGCCGACGGCCATGAGCCCGTAGACGCCGCGCAGCAGCCATCCGTAGCCGATGCCGACCTCGCGGCGGCGGGTCGTCACCCACAGGAAGAGGAGGCCACCCACCGACCACTGCAGCAGCACGGTCGCAGCGTCGAGATGGAGCACCTAGGCGTCGACCGTGGCGAGACCGTGATCGGCGCGGTTCAGCGGGTCGGGTCCCGCGTCGGTGGCGACCACGCAGTCCTCGAGGCGGAAGCCGAAGCGGCTCGGCAGGTAGATCCCCGGCTCGACCGAGAACGCGTGACCGTCGACCAGAGGCAGGCTGTTGCCCTCGACCATGTACGGGTCCTCGTGTTCCTCGACCCCGATGCCGTGACCCGTGCGGTGGATGAAGAAGTCGCCATAGCCGGCGCGCTCGATGAGGCGACGACAGGCGCGGTCGACCTCTTCGCACGGCGCGCCGACCACACCGGCACTCACGCCGGCCGCCTGCGCGTCGAGGAGCGACGCGTAGATGTCGGACGCCTCGGTCGGCGCCGGTCCCACCCAGACACAGCGGGTGATGTCGGAGCAGTAACCCACACCCCATTCGTCGAGCATCGTGCCGCCGAAGTCGCAGAGCACCACGTCACCCGACGCCACGACGCGGTCGCCGGCATCGTGGTGCGGGCTGGCTGCGTTCGGACCCGACGCAACGATCGCGAAGTTCACGCGTGCGTGTCCGCCGGCGATGATCCGTCGGCCGAGGTCGGCGGAGATCTCGGCCTCGGTCCGCCCGATCAGGGCGATGGCCCCGGACTGCAGCTCGGCGGCGATGTCGTCGACGACCGCGCCCGCCCTGTGGAGCATCGCTCGCTCGTGCGCGCTCTTCACGATGCGCAACGGCCCGGTCACGTCGGTGGCGCGGCGGAACGTGACGCCCGGCGCGGCCGCTTGGAGCTCGACGAGGAATCGCGCCCACGTCTTGTCACCGATCGCCGCGACCTGCGCTGCACCGATCAGGCCGACGACGAGTTCGATCGGGTTCTCGAGCTCGGTCCAGGGGCGGATCGCGATGCCCGCCCGCTCGACGACGCGCGGCGCCTCGAGCGCGGGTACGACCAGCGTCGGCGTCGCGTCGCGCGGCACGACGAGCATGGTCAGCCGTTCGAGCGGCATCGCCTCGTAGCCGCACAGCCACGGGAGGTCAGGACCCACCGACAGGAGCGTGACGTCGACCCCGACTTCGGTCATGCGTCGACGAACGGCCTCGAGACGCGCGGTGAACGGTTCGTTCATGGGGTGGATCCGAATGTGATCCCGTCGAGGCC
>JAYTFP010000124.1:0-10008 GCA_043734285.1 Acidimicrobiaceae bacterium | reverse complement strand
CCCGGCGGCGACCGCCGCGTCGCACAACCCGCTGCTCTCGACGTTGGTCACCGCGGTGACCAAGGCCGGACTCGGCGACACGCTCAACGGCCCCGGCCCGTTCACGATCTTCGCCCCGGTGAACGATGCCTTTGCCAAGATCCCGGCGGCGACACTCGCCAGCGTGCTCGCCGACAAGGCGACGCTGACGAAGATCCTCACCCTCCACGTGGTGGCGGGCAAGAAGATGTCGGGCGCGGAACTCGCGGCGGCGGGCAAGGTCAAGACCGTCGAAGGTGACGAGCTGACACTCGCCAAGGACGGCGACTCGTTCACGGTGAACGGCGCGAAGGTGCTGTGCATGGATGTGCCGGTGGCGAACGCCACGGTCCACATCATCGACACGGTGCTGATGCCCTCGGCCACCCAGGCGGCCCCTGCCGCACTCGAGCCCTCGGGCCCGGCGTGTGCATCGGTGCCCAAGGATGGCGCGGGCAGCTTCGCCGGTATGGCGCAGGATCCGGCGGCAACGGCGGCCTCGCACAACCCGCTGCTGTCGACGCTGGTCACCGCGGTGACCAAGGCCGGTCTCGGCGACACGCTGAACTCGGCGGGTCCCTTCACGATCTTCGCCCCGGTGAACGACGCCTTCGCCAAGATCCCCGCGGCGACGTTGAACAGCGTCCTGGCTGACAAGGCGGCGCTGACGAAGATCCTCACGCTCCACGTGGTGGCCGGCAAGAAGCTGTCGTCCGCCGATCTGGCGACCGCCGGCACGGTCGACACCGTGCAGGGTGGCAAGTTGACGATCGCCAAGGCCGCCGACGGCAGTCTCACGGTGAACGGCGCGAAGGTGCTGTGCATGGATGTGCCGGTGGCCAACGCCACGGTCCACATCATCGACACGGTGCTGATGCCTGGCTGACGCCTGCGCTGCGGCGGCCAGAAAGGAGGAGCGCTCCGGCGCTCCTCCTTTCGCGTTCGGGCAGCCTGCGCCCGAGGCGGCAGGCTGCATCGAGACAGCGACCCGTCGAAGACCGATCCAATCCAGGCAAGGATGGGCGCCGAACCACCACCGATGAAGGCTCATGACCCCGACTCACCCAATCCACCAGCGCACCTCGACGCCGATCGCCTCCGTCTCGTGACGGCGCCGTCCGGCGAGATCTCGATCGCCGAGGAACGCAAGCACCTCCTCGAGCGCGTCGCCAAGGGCGACCACGACGCCTTCGCACAGCTCTACGACGTCATGTCGGCGCAGGTGTTCGGCGTGATCCGCCGAGTCGTCCGTGACCCGGCCCAGAGCGAGGAGGTCCTGCAGGAGGTGATGGTCGATGTCTGGCGTACGGCCCCTCGCTACGACTCGTCGAAGGGATCCGTCTCGACCTGGATCACGACCGTGGCGCACCGCCGGGCGGTGGACCGGGTTCGCAGCGAACAGTCGGCGCGTGATCGTCTCGACGTCGATCTGCGCAATCGGCCGACCGAAGCCGACGACATCGCCGACGAGATCATCGAGGGGTTCGAGGCGCAGTTCGATTCGGAGCGCGTGACCCGCGCCCTCGACGCACTCAGCGCCATCCAACGCGAATCGATCGAGCTCGCTTTCTACGGCGGCCACACCCATGCCGAGGTGGCCGCCCTGCTGGACATACCTCTCGGCACCGTGAAGACCCGTATCCGAGACGGCCTCATCCGCCTCCGTGACGGGCTGGGAGTTCCATCATGACTGACGACTTGCATCTCTGGTCCGGCCTCTATGCCACCGACGCGCTCGAGGGCGACGAACTCGCCCGCTACGAGGCGCACCTCGCCGAGTGCAGCGACTGCCAGGCCGAGGTGGCCGGCTTCCGCGAGACGACGAGCCATCTCGCCGCTGCGACCGCCGAGCCGGCGCCGGCGGCGGCACGTGATCGAGTGATGGCGCAGATCGCCGCGACCCGCCAGGTCTCGCCCGTCGTCCCCGTGGCGCCGGTCGTCAGCCTGGCGTCGCGACGACGCAATCGTCTCGTGTGGCTCGCGGTCGCGGCGGCGTTCGTGGTGCTGGCGGGCGTGGCATCGCTCGCGATCCGCGGTCTCGACGGTCGCGCGACCCGCGCCGAGCAGATCGCGGCGATCGTCGCTCGGCCCGATGCCCGCACCATCGAGCTGCGTGGCGAATCGGGGCCTGGCGCGAAGTTGGTGTGGTCGCCCGCGAAGTCGCAGGCGGTGCTGCTCGCCGAGAACATGCCGTCCGTCGACGAGCGCAAGTCGTACGAGCTGTGGGTCATCCGGGCGGGAACCGCGCACCAGGTGACGCTGTTCCGGCCCGATGACAAGGGCTCGTTGCGAGCACGGTTCGCCGCGGCGATGGAAGACGGCGACGTGGTCGGCGTCACCATCGAGCCCGCCGGTGGGTCGTCGAAGCCGACGACGCCGATCATCATGAGCTCCTCGGCGGTATGACCCGTAGCATCGCCCGATGCATCGAACGAGGGTGGGCTCGGCAGCCCACGCGGTGATCTCCAGGGCGGTGATATTGACCGTCGTGGTCGTCGCGTCGGCGTGCTCGATCGACAAGGTGGCTCACTCGGGCACCAGCTCGGCGACGACGTCGCCGGTGGTGGCCGCCGAGTTCACGAACGGCACCGCGAAGCTCGGCGAGCCGGTGTCGCACCCCTTCGATGCCGCCTCGCTCGTCGGCGGCGATCCATTGGTCGTGACGACGGTCGAGGGCCCGGTCAAAGGCGCAGTCACGAGTGGCGTCCGGCAGTTCCAGGCCATCCCCTACGCGGCGGCACCGCTGGGTGACCTGCGGTTCCGCTCCCCGCAGCCGGTGAAGCACTGGACGATCCCACGCGATGCGACCGCCAAGGCACCGATGTGCATGCAGACGTTGCCCGTCGTGAATCTCACCGTCGGCCAAGAGGACTGCCTCTACCTCAACGTCGTCGCGCCGGCGAAGCCCGCGGCGACGCTCGCTCCGGTGATGGTGTGGATCCACGGCGGCGGGTTCACCGTCGGCTCCGTCAACGACGACTCACCGGTACACCTCGTCGAGCGCAGCGGTGTCGTCGTCGTCTCGATCAACTATCGCCTCGGGCCGTTCGGATTCCTCGCGCACCCGGCGCTCGAGAAGGAGGATCCGACGCACTCGACCGGTGCGATGGGCTTCCTCGATCAGGTCGCGGCCCTGGAATGGGTGCAGCGATCGGCGGCCGCGTTCGGCGGTGACCCGGCGAACGTCACGCTGTTCGGAGAATCCGCCGGCGGCATGAGCATCTGCGGGCACCTCTACTCACCCCGTTCCACGGCGTTGTTCGAGCGCGCGGTGATGCAGAGCGGGCCGTGCGAGCAGGCGGGAATTCCCAAGGCGCGAGCCGTCGCGCAGGGAAACGATCTGGCGACAGCGTTGCACTGCGACACGGGCGCCGACGTACTCGCCTGTATGCGCGCGCTGCCCGCGGCGACGGTCTTCGGCGCGATGCCGGGCGATCCGACATTCCTCTTCCGTAAAGCGGCGTTCTGGCTGCCGACCGCGGACGACGTGGTGTTGCCGAGCGATCCCGCCGCGGCGCGGGCCGCGGGCCGCTTCAACCACGTCCCGATCCTGGCAGGGGTCAACCACGACGAGGGCCGACTCTTCTTCGGCATGGCCGCGTACAGCGTCAACGCGGCGGTACCGCCGATCGCCGCCGCGGAGTACCCCCGGCGCATCGCCGCCTACTTCGGCGATGCACTGGGGCCGAAGGTGGTGGCGAAGTATCCGCTCGCGAGCTATCCCGACCCTGGAGCGGCGTTCGGCCAGGCGGTCGGCGACGCGATCCTCGCGTGCCCTGCGGTCGACGGGGCGCTGGCGTTCTCCGGAACCGAGCCCGTGCACCTCTATCAATACGAGCACACGCCGAATCGGTTCGTGTTGCCGATCACCGGCATCGACCTCGGCGCCTTCCACACTGCGGAGCTGCCCTACGTCTTCGGCGTGCCGGTGGCGTCGAGCGGCGAGATCACGTTCAGCGCGGACGAGCGGGCGCTGTCCGACGTGATGATCGACGCGTGGACGCGGTTCGCGCGTACCGGTGACCCGTCGGGCGCGTCTCTACCCTGGCCCCCGGCCGGATCGACGCGCGCCTATCGGGTGCTCGACACAAAGGGTGGCATCGCACAGGGCCTGCGCACCGACATCTGCGCGTTCTGGGCCCGATCGGGCTTCGATCCGGCCACAGCCGGCCGCCAGTAGCCGCGTCGCGCACAGTCGTTTCTTCAGGAGAACTTCAGCCCGTTCCCAGGTCGGCCTCAGAGCGCATCCGTACGCTACGCGCAGTGATCGACGAGCTGTCCGCGCCCCTGCGGGTCGGTTCGTCATGAGAGAAGGACGCACACCATGAAACCTCGTTCGATGATCCGCGGCCTCGGCCCGATTGTGATCAGTCTCACGGTGCTGAGTGCGTGCGGTTCGTCGACGGGCGCGAGCAGCAATGTGCCGAGCCTGAACGGGTCGGCCGCCAGCTCGAAATCCGCGACGACCACGACGCTCGATCCCGAGAAGGCGGCGCAGGAGTTCGTCAAGTGCGCAAAGACCGAGGGCGTGACGCTCGCCGATCCCAAGGTCGACAGCAACGGGCGGATCGACTTCCGCTCGATGCTCGAGAGTTCGAACCTGCAGCCCGGATCCGATGCCTTCCGGTCGTTGATGACCAAGTGCGGCTCCAAGCTGCAGTCCGGCGGGTTCGGACCGAACGCCGTCGATCAGAAGGAACGCCGGGCAGCGTTGCTCGCCTTCACGGCATGTCTTCGCAAGCAAGGCCTCACGGTGAGTGACCTGCCGACCGGCGGCCCCGGCTTCGGCCCAGGCGGTCGCGGCAACGATGGCGGGAACAACGCAGGTGGCAACACCTCGACGACCGCTGCGGGCACTTCGGGTTCGGGCGTGACCACCACGACCGCAGCAGGATCCGGCAACGGTGGTGGTGGTGGTGGCTTCGGTGGCGGAGGCGGACAGGGCCCCCCGCGGACCGACGCCGAGCGCACTGCGCGGATGGCCGAGCGGCTCGGGCTCGACCTGAACGATCCGGCGGTGAGCGTCGCGTTCAAGTCGTGCAACAAGGAGTTGACCACCGTGAACTCGTTCCGCGGCGGGCGCAACGGCACGACGACGACGACCACCGCCGCCGGCTGACCCGATGAATCGCACCACTGCCGCTGTCGGCGGGTTCGGGCTCGTGCTCGGCCTTGTCGTCGGCGTCGTCGGCACCAAGTTGGCGACGGACGACACGTCGAAGCGCACCGCCTCGGCCAAGAAGGCTACGACGACGGTCGCGATCGAGCGTCGCAACCTCGAGGTGACCGAGCAGGTCAACGGTGAGTTGGCCACGTCGACCGATCAGCTCCTCACGACCATCGGACAGGGCACGATCACGCAGGCCGGCACGCTCGGAGCGACGTTGCAACGCGGTGCGGTCGTCGCTCGCGTCGACGACCTCCCGACCGTGTTCATGCTCGGATTCCAGCCGGTGTGGCGCTCGTTCCAGTCGGGCATGACCGATGGCGCCGACGTGCGGCAACTCGAGGAGAACCTCAAGGCGCTGGGCTTCGACCCCGGCGGCATGACCATCGACAACACGTTCTCGTCGACGACCGCGGCCGCCATCAAGGCGTGGGAGACGGCCCTCAAGGTCCCCGACCCCGACGGCGTGGTGCCGGTCGGCGAGGTCGTGTTCGCCGGCACCGCGGTCCAGGTCAGCGACGCGACTGCGGCAGGCACCCGCGTGACTCCCGGATCGACGCTCGTCAAAGTGCGACCGGTCGGCGGCGAAGGCCTGCACCTCACGTTCACCGTCACCGAGGAGGCCGACCGGTATCAGCCGGGCAAGCCGGTTTCGATCGTGACCACCGACGCCTCGACCCACCCGGCCAAGATCGCGACCTTCAACCGCGTTGCCAGCTCGGGTGGCGGCGGCGGTGGAGGAGGTGGCGGCGGCGGGAATGCCAGCTTCACCGTGACGGCGACGCCCGACAGCGGTTCGGGTCTCGCGCCGGGTCCGGTCAAGGTGAACATCCCCACCGAGCTCGCCGACAACGCACTCGCGGTTCCGAGTCGGGCGCTCGTCGCGGTCGTCGAAGGGGGCCAGGCCGTGCAGTTGGCCGAGGGCGACCGTCTCGTCGCCGTCGACGTCGGTGTGTTCGCCGATGGCTGGGTGCAGATCTCGGGCAGCGGGATCAAGGAGGGGGAGAAGGTCGTGGTCCCGACGTGACGACCGCAGCTCTCGAGCTGATCGACATCGTGAAGGAGTATCCGGGCACGCCGCCCGTGCGCGCGCTCGACGGGGTCAGCCTGCGCATCGATCCCGGCGAGATGGTCGCGATCGTCGGTCAGTCGGGATCGGGCAAGTCGACGCTGCTGCATGTTGCGGGCACGCTCGATCGCCCGACGTCGGGCGAGCTGTGCATTTCCGGGGTCACCACCACGTCGCTCTCCGACGATCAGTTGGCCGCAGTGCGCTCGCGTCACCTCGGCTTCGTGTTCCAACAGTTCTTCCTGCTCGAGGAGTTGACCGCGCTCGAGAACGTGGCCCTCGGGCTCGTGTACCAAGGCGTCGCGCCCCAGGAGCGCCGCGAGCGCGCCGCGGAAGTGCTCGATCACGTCGGGCTCTCGCACCGCCTGCGGCACTTGCCCGGAGAGCTGTCCGGCGGTGAGCGCCAGCGAGTCGCGACCGCACGGGCGCTCATCACCCGTCCGTCGGTGTTGCTCGCCGACGAGCCGACCGGCAACCTCGACTCGACGTCGAGTGCGTCCGTCCTCGGGCTGCTGAAAGACCTCAACGCCGAGGGCGTGACCGTGGTCATCATCACCCACGACCACGAGGTGGCCGACGAGGCGCCTCGTCGGGTCACCATGGGTGACGGTCGCATCGTCGCGGAGGCGCGATGACCGATACGACCGCGATCGACTCGAGTCGGTTCCGATTCGGCGACGTCATCGCCGCCGGCACGGGGTCGATGACCCGTCGGGGCGCGCGCAGCGTGTTGTCGGCGCTCGGCGTGTCGATCGGCATTGCCGCGCTGGTCGCGGTGCTCGGACTGTCCGAGTCGTCGCGGGCACAACTCGCGGACCAGCTCTCGCGGCTCGGCACGAATCTCCTCGTCGTCACCCCGGGCAACGGGTTCGGCGCGCAGGCCGCGACCCTCGACCAGGTTGCCGCCGATCGCGTGAATCACATCGGCGCGGTCAACCAGGCGAGCGCGGTGGTCGGTGCCGACGTCTCGATGCTCCGCAACAAGTGGGTCAGCACTGGTGACACCCGCGGACTCGGCCTGGTCGCCGCCGACGGTTCGTTGCTGACCACGCTGAACGGCCCGATGTCGAAGGGCAAGTGGCCGGCACCGGCATGGGACCATGCCGCGGTCGGCGTCGTCGGCGCCGAGGCCGCGTTGCGACTCGGGATCACCGATCTGTCGCGAGGTCCGATCGTTCGCGTCGGCAACCGCGATGTGACGATCGTCGGCATCGTCGGTTCCTTCACGCTGGCCACCGACCTCGACAAGGCGGTCATCGTCAGTCGCACGCTCGCCAACGAGATCGCGGGAGTGAACTGACGCCGACGGCGATCTACGTGCGCACCACCGAAGACTCGGTCGATGCGGTTCGCGGGCTGTTGCCGGCAACGGTCGCGCCGCTGTCACCCGAGGACGTGCAGGTGACGCGACCGACCGACGCGCTGTCGGCGAAAGCCTCGGCCGACGACACGTTCACCGCCCTGTTCGTCGGACTGGGCGCGGTCGCGTTGCTCGTCGGCGGGATCGGCATCGCCAACGTGATGATCATCTCGGTCATCGAGCGGCGCGCTGAGATCGGGCTCCGCCGGGCGCTGGGTGCCCGGCGGGCCCACATCCGACGGCAGTTCCTCGCCGAGTCGATCGCGCTCGGTCTGGCCGGTGGCATCGCGGGCGTGCTGTTCGGGTCGGTGACGACCGTGGTCTTCGCGAAGGTGCAGGGCTGGCGTGTCGTGATTCCGCCGAGTGCGGCGGTCGTCGGCCTGGTCGGCGCCGTGGTCATCGGCGCGATCGCCGGCCTCTATCCGGCGGTCAGGGCGGCGCGTCTCGCTCCCACCGACGCGTTGAGGGGCGCGTGATGCGCGGGCGTGGCGCGGAGACCGGCGGGCGTGAACGATTCCCCGTGGGCATCGCCATCCTGGCGGTGCTGGCACTCGGGTCGATCGGCGTCATCGTCTGGGGTGTCGGAGGCTCGAAGCCGGCAGCGGTCGACGCGCTCGAGCGGCCCGACACGCAGTACGGCGCGGTGAAACGGGGTGCCCTCACCGAGCAGACGAGCGTCACCGGCACGTTGTCGCGTGGCGAGATCGTGACGTTGTCGGTGCCCGCGTCGCCCGGCCGAGGCGGCGCTGCGACGTCGACGACCACGTCGTCGGCGGCCACCAGCGGCGCGACGAGGACGTCGAGCGCGCCGAGGACGACCGCGGTGCCAACCACCACGTCCACGACGACGACAACCACGACTCCGACCACGACGACGACCGACCCTGGAACCACGACGACCACATCGGTCTCGACCACGACGGTCGCGCCGACGACGACCGCGCCGCATCACGCACCGACCACGACCGCGGCGCCCGCAACGCCCACCACCACCACGACGACGGCTGCGCCGAAGTCGACGATCATCACGACGGCCGGTGGGGGAGGCTCGACGCCGGCTGCAGCCACCTCGGCAACGAGCCGGATCGTGACGTCACTCGCGCCAGTGGGTGTCGTGTTGAAAGCAGGCGATCAGGTCTTCGCGATCGACGGTCGTCCGACGATCCTGATGATCGGTGCGGTGCCTGCGTGGCGCACCATCGGAGTGGACACAACCGACGGCGTCGACGTCTTCCAGCTCGAGACGTCGCTGGCCGCGAAGGGCTTCACCGACGGCGGCGCGATGAAGGTCGACGAGCACCTCACGAGTGCGACCGTCGCGGCGATCAACGCATGGCAGAAGTCGCTCTCGATCGCGCAGACGGGCGAAGTCGCACTGGGCGAGGTGATCTTCGAACCGACCGATGTGACCGTCGTTGCGATGAGCGGCAAACTCGGAGCGGTCGCGATGCCCGGTGACGGACTGCTCGACATCCGCAAGGGCGCGCCCTACGTCGACATCTCGACCGACTCGTCGTGGGTGGCGCCCGGCTCGCAGGTCTCGGTCAACATCAGCCGCACGAAAGTCTCCGGGACTGTCGCCGCGCTGAGCGCGGGGATCGCCCGCGTCGACATCCCGCCGAGCGACACACTCCGCGACGGCACCCCGGTGACCGTCACGCTGACCCGTACGAAGATCGCCGACCAGCTCCTGGTTCCTGCGATGGCGATCCTCGTCTCCGACATCGACGGCCCGACGATCACCGTGAAGGACGGCGACTCGACTCGGGTGGTCGACGTCGACGTGCTCGCCTCCGCCAACGACGTGGCGGCAGTGAAGCCGAAGTCCGGGTCGCTGAAGCCCGGCGATCAGGTCATCCAGTTCTGAGCCCTTCGCGCAAGTGCCTCGAGATCTACCGGTGGTAGGCTACCGCCGGTAGATCCGATGCTGAGTCATCGATGACGAGGGGGACGACCGTGCAGGCAGAGATCGATCTGGAAGCGGTGCTGTCGGTGTCGAACACCGATGTGAACGAGGCGATCCACGCGGTCGCCGACCATTCCGAAGCCATCTTCACCTGGGACTACGAGAAGGGTCAGCGCCCCGCGCTGAACAAGCTCTACGAGAAGGCCAAGACCTCGCAGTGGAATGGTGAGACCGATCTGCCCTGGCACCTCGACGTCGACGTCGAAGAGCAGGCGACCGCCGCGGTGAACACGTTCCGTGGGTTCACCGAGAGCTACGACCTCGAGGGCACGCCATTCGCGACGTGGGGCGACAAGGAGTGGGTGAACCTCCAGATGGAGACCGGCAACTGGGTGTTGAGCCAGTTCATGCACGGCGAGCAGGGCGCGCTCATCTGTACCGCGAAGATCGTCGAGACGGTGCCGTGGATCGACGCGAAGTACTACGCG